>PWPN01000368.1 GCA_003557125.1 Phycisphaerae bacterium
CAGACGGAGATGGTCAAAGCGCACTGGACGCTTCGCCATTTCAACCTGGCCGACGAGGATCCGACCCTGGCCGATCTCGATCAGCGGCTGATTGCATCGGCGCGCCAACAGATGGCGCTGCTGCGAAGAGGGTGAAGACTGCGTCCGCCGGCGCGGCGGGGGCAGTGGCATAAAAACGAATAACGCGACAACCCGACCGTCCACAGGTGAAGGAAGGGTTCACATTGGGAGGAACGCAACGATGGCCATGAGCCGTGAGGAGATCTTTGAGAACGTTCGGGAGACGCTGGTCGACGCACTGGCGGTTGAACCGGACGAGGTGACCGAGGACGCGACGCTGACAGGTGATCTCGGGGCTGAAAGCATCGACTTTCTGGACATCGTGTTCCGGCTCGAAAAGAGTTTCAACATCAAGATCCCCCGCGGCGAGCTGTTCCCGGACGACCTCCTGAACAATCCGGAATACGTCGAGAACGGCAAATTCACGTCCCAGGGGCTGGAGCGTATCAAGGGCGCGATGCCGCACGCGGACTTCACCGACTTCGAAAATGATCCCGACGTCAACAAGATGACGGATCTGTTCACGGTCAAGACGCTGATCAACTACATCGAAAGCAAGGTTGCCTGACGAAACGTGGGCCGCCGCCTTGATCGCCCATGTGCCGGCGCGGTCGCGGGCGGCTTGGAGCTCGCTCGTGTAGGGCGGACATGGGCGACCGGCACGGATCGGATGGACCTTCGAGATGCGCTGGATCTGGATCGACAAGTTCCTGGAATTCGAATCCGGTAAGCGGGCGGTGGCCATCAAGAACCTCACGCTGGCCGAGGAGCACCTCCACGATCATTTTCCGGGCTACCCCGTCATGCCGCCTTGCCTGATCATCGAAGGCATGGCCCAGACGGCGGGTATCCTCGTGGGCGAGGTTCGCGATTTCCAGGAGAAGGTGATCCTGGCCAAGGTGAAGCGCGCGACGTTCGACGGCATCGCGCGGCCGGGCCAGCAACTCCGCTATGAGGCGGACGTGGAGTCCATCACCGACCAGGGCGCGACGACGACCGGAAAGGTTCTCGTGGACGGTGAGCCGATGGGCGTCATCGATCTGATGTTCTCGCACATCGATCACAATGTCAGCGGCTTGGATTTCCCCGAGGAAAATTTCGTGTTCACCGAGGAGTTCAAGAGCCTTCTGCGGACCTATCACGCGGCCCGGTGAATGGCCGACTCTCGGCAGCCGTGTGTGGGCTGTGGGGGGGGCATGTTGGGGGGCATGTGGGGAAGGATGCGGGCTCGCGATCGTTTGGCTGAACGGTACCCGCGACCCCATGGGTGAAGATGCTTCGGCACCTGCGAACGCCGCAGTCTGAGTGAGGAAGATGGCATGAGTGCGCGTCGGGTTGTGGTGACGGGGGTGGGCCTGATCACGCCGATCGGGCAGAACAGCAACGACGTCTGGGAGGCGCTGCAGGCCCGTCGATGCGGTCTGAGGCGGATCACGGCGTTCGACCCGTCCCGATTTCGCTCGCAGATCGGCGGCGAAGTCGACAATCTGAAAGTCGTCAATTACGTCCCCAAGTCCTATCGCAAAAGCACCAAGGTCATGGCGCGCGATATCGAGATCGCCGTCGCGGCTGCCTATGATGCGGTGACGGATGCCAAACTTGTCACGCGCTGCCTGATCGACCGCGGCCAGGTCGAGGGGCCGGTCAGCGTGGAGTCGACGCGTTTGAGCGTGAACATCGGCGCAGGGCTCATCTGTGCGGACCTGAACGAGCTGGCGTCGGCGCTTCAGACCGCGGCCGGTGCGAACGGCCAGTTCGATCTCCGCAAGTGGGGCGAAGAGGGCATGAATAACCTGACGCCCCTGTGGCTGCTCAAGTTCCTGCCCAACATGCTGAGCTGTCACGTGACGATCGTTCACGACGCCCAGGCGCCCTCGAACACGATCACGTGCGGCGAAGCATCGAGTCACTTGGCTGTCGGTGAAGCGTTCCGCACGATCGCACGCGGCGAGGCGGATGTCTGCCTCTGCGGCGGGGCGGAATCGAAGCTCAATCCGATGGGCCTCATGCGCCAGCAGATGCTCGGTCGAACGGCGAGCCGCAACGATGCACCCGAGGCTGCCTGTCGGCCCTTCGCGGTCGACCGGGACGGGGTCGTCATCAGCGAGGGGGGCGGGCTGCTCGTTCTCGAGGAACTCACGCACGCCCAGGCGCGGGGAGCGCGGATCTACTGCGAGGTGACCGGCTTCGGCGCCTCGACGAATGCCAAGGACTGGCGAGCCCCGGAACCGGACGGTGCGCCGCTGGCGCTGGCGATCCGCAAAGCGCTTGCGGATGCCGGCATGACGGCGGATCAACTGGGCATGGCCGGCACGTTGGGGGTCGGGACGGTCGAGCACGACCTTGCCGAGGCGCGGGGGCTGCGGGCGGCACTGGAGAAGGTAGCCGACCGACTGCCCGTCCAGGCGACCAAGGGCGCGTTCGGCAACAACGGCGCCGGCAGCGGAGCGATCGACCTGGGCATCGTGGCGATGTGCCTGGACCGGCAGGCGATGCCCCCGTCGCTCAACACGGAAAATACGGACCCGGCCTGCGGGCTCCGGCTCGTGCACGAGGCGACGGAGTCGGACCTGCCCGCGGCTGTCAGCGTGGCGTCGGCGATGGGCGGGGGACAGCATGCCGCCCTGATTCTCAAGCGGTGGGAGGGTTGATTGTGGCACCACGACGCGTGGTCATTACGGGCATGGGCTGGATCACGCCGTTGGGCGACGAGATCGAGTCGGTCTGGCAGAAGCTGCTGAAGGGCGAATGCGGCGTCGGCCCGACGACGCTGTTCGATGCTTCGACCTTCCCGACGACGTTCTCGGCCGAGGTCAAGGACTTCGACCTTCGCCGTTATCTCGGCGACGACGAGACGGACCGGCATACCGGCGCCAGTCGCAATTCCCAGTTCGCATTGGCAGCGGCCCAAAAGGCATGGAACGATGCGGGCCTGGACGGCGCGGACGGGATCGACCGTACCCGCGTCGGCATCTACCTGGGCGGCGGGGAAGGCCCGATCGACGCGATCAACTTCGCCAACGCGGCGATCCTCGGATGGGACCATGCCGGGGGCAACGGGAGCGGCGACCTCGATACGGTGCGGTGGGCCGAGGCAGCTGAGCAATGGCTCAGCGCGGTCAAGGAGTTCGAGCAGGACCCCAACATGGCTGCGGGCCATATCGCCACGTTCTTCGGGATCCAGGGGCCGGCGTTCAATACGCTGACCGCTTGTGCCGCGAGCACCCAGGCGATGGGCGAGGCGTCCAACCTGATTCGCTACGGCGACGCGGACGTCATGATCTCGGGCGGCACGCACAGCATGATCCATCCCTTCGGCGTTACGGGCTTCAATCGCCTCACCGCGCTGTCGACCCGCAACGACGACTTCATGGCAGCCAGTCGGCCCTTCGATCAGACACGCGACGGTTTCGTGCTCGGCGAGGGGGCGGGAATTCTCATCCTCGAAGAGTACGAACATGCCTGCCGACGCGGCGCGCGGATCCTGGCCGAGATCGTCGGCTACGGTTCGACGGCCGACGCATTCCGGATTACCGACATTCACGATTGCGGGCGCGGGGCGACTGCGGCCATGCGGCTCGCGCTGAAAAACGCGGGCTTGACGCCGTCCGACGTCCAGTACATCTCCGCGCACGGAACGGGTACGGAAGAGAACGATAAAATCGAATCGCTGGCGATCGAGACGGTCTTCGGCGAGAACGCGTCCAAGGTCGCGGTCAGCTCGATCAAGAGCATGCTGGGCCATCTCATCGCAGCCGCCGGTGCGGTCGAGCTGATCACCTGCGTGCTGGCGATCCGGGACGGCATCCTGCCGCCGACGATCAATTACAAGAACCCCGATCCGAGATGCAGGCTCGACTACGTGCCCAACAAGGCAAGGCCGGCCGAGGTCGTCACCTGCCTGAGCAACAGCCTCGGGTTCGGCGGGCAGAACGATTCGATCATCGTGACGCGCGTGAAAGAGTGACAATCGACGCGCCCTTTCGGATACGCAGAACAGGTGAGGAGGCCGATCTTGAACGCACGTGAAATTCTTCATCAGGTCGAATCCACAGGCGTTGTGGCGATCATCCGGGCCTCGGGCAGCGGCGAGCTGATCGACGTGGTCGCAGCCCTTCGTGCCGGGGGCGTGACGTGCATCGAAGTGACGATGACGACGCCCGACGCGCTCGAGGTCATCCGGCAGGCGCGCAAGGCGTGCGAACCCCCGGCAGCCATTGGCGTCGGCAGCGTGCTCGATCCGGAGACCGCACGGGCCGCGATCCTGGCCGGCGCCCAGTTCGTCGTCTCGCCGATCACCTGTCCGGACACGATCGCACTGTGCAAGCGCTACAGCGTCCCGGTGATGCCCGGGGCGATGACGCCGACCGAGGTGGTGCGTGCGTGGCAGAACGGCGCCGACATCGTCAAGGTCTTTCCGACGAGCAGCCTGGGACCCGCGGTCATCAAGGATCTCAAGGGGCCTTTGCCGCAGATCAAGCTGCTGCCGACCGGCGGCGTCGACCTCGATACGGTCGGCGACTTCATCAAGGCCGGCGCGGTGGCGGTAGGCGTCGGCGGGGCGCTGGTCAGCGCGAAGGCATTGCGGGCACGCGACTTCGAGTCGATCCGTTCGACGGCGGCAGCCTTCCTCGAGCGGGTCAGCCAGGCACGCGGTAATTAGCAGGCACCCGGTACAGGTCCCCGGTAATCAGCTGGCACCCGGTAATGAGCCGGCACCCGGAAATTCGGACGTGACACATCCTTCCCCCCCAGCGCCGAGCCGCCGGCTCGCGCCTTTCCTGCTGGCCGGCCGATTCCTGTGGACCGCACCGTCCGAAGTACCGGGCGATGCGACAGGCAGTGCCTTGGACGAAGAGCCCTGGCACCGCGCAGCGACCTGGTTACCTGCCTGGGGATTGCTCATCGGCGGGCTCTACATGTTCGTGTTCGGCATTTCCTGGCGTGTTTTCGGAGAATACCAGGGGATCCGCTGGCTGCCCGTGACGGCTGTGGTCGCGGTGGATCTGGCGCTGTTCGGATATCGCCCGCTGGCGGGGGCGGTGCATCTGGCAGCCCATCGCGTGGCCGGGTCGGCAGGGGAAAAGGACGTGCCCGTGGCGGCCATGTTGACGGTCGTCCTCGTGGCGCTGAGTAAATTCGCTCTCCTGATCTGTCTTCCGATCGGGATCTGGCTGACCGGGCCGGGCGGTGACAGCCACGGGTGGGTCCACCAGCTCGAGCGGTTCGCGTGGCTGTTGCCGGCTCCGATTTATCGTCCCCTTCTCCTGATGCCCCTGTGGGGGCGATTCGCGATGGAACTGGTCCTGGCGTTGGGTCGATCCGCACCCGAGGCTTCGGGGCGTTTGCGACGCATCGCGTCAGGGGTCTCGCTCCCGGTCCTCTTCAGCCATTGGCTTTTCTGTGCGGTCCTGACGATTGTTTTCTGCGGCGGTGCGGGCGAGCATCTCGCCCGAGCGGTCATGACGGCTTTGGGGATTTTCGTCGTGATCTATGTGGCGGGTTATCTGATGGCCCATCGGTCCAACGGACAAAGCGAGGCGACCGTGGGGGCTGCCTGCCTGGTCGGAGAAATCGCATTTCTCTTGTTCTATATTGCGTTCGCCAGTGCTATCTATTGGTATTGAAAGAGGTTACATCACGAAAGGGGCTGTGGGTCGGCGCGGCGTCTTCTGGAGCGAAAGCCCACAAGTTTCCGATAAAAACAGCCATCGCCGCAGGATGACGGCGATGCGGACCGACCCCTCGGGGCCGGAGGAGGCAGGATGCCGATCCGCCAATCCCACCTTTCGTTGCGTGGACGCTGCCGGTACGCGGTGGCGCAGCCTCTTCTGCTGCGCGCTGCCGGGTGCGTCGCTCTGCTGACGGCCTTCGCGCTGTCGATCCAGGCAGCCTCGGCGGCGGCTGAGCCGATCTCGGTCCGTTCCCAACAGCTCGCACTCCATTACCATTTCGCCGGGGGCGGGCCCTCGACGCGCGTCGTGCTGTGGTACACGCGCGACCGCGGCGCGACGTGGCACCGGTACGGCGAGGACCCCGACGGTCGCAGCCCCTTCGTTTTCGAGGCGCCGGCCGAGGGGCTGTACGGGTTCATTCTCATTGCCGACGACGGGTCGCGCGCATCCGCACCTGATCCGAAGCCTCACGATCCTCCCCAGCGATGGGTTTTCGTCGATTACACGCCGCCGCTGCTTCAGTGGCATGCCATCGAGCCGGACGAGGACTTCGCGACGCGTCGCATCCTTCGGCTGCGCTGGACCGCTTACGACGATCACCTGCTCAGTCGGCCCATCGCGATCGCCTACCAGCACTCGGTCGATCAGCAATGGCAGACGATCGCCGAGGACCTGGCCAACACGGGGCGTTACGACTGGACGGTCCCTGCTGAGCTGACCGGTCAGGTCACGCTGAGGATCACGGCCCGCGACCGGGGCGGTCACGTGGTCGAACGGCTTTACGGGCCGCTCCGGCTGTCGGGGGCGACTCCGCCCGCAGAGGGGGCGGAACCCGAAGTAGCACTGGCCTCGACGCAACCGGCACCTTCCGACACGCACGCGCAGGTGCCCGCCAGTCGGCCGAGCGTCGATCCGATGTCCTCGCAATTGGCAGAGCAGCGCTACAAACAGGGCGCGTGGCACCTGCTCCGAGGCCAATACGCGCTGGCGGCCGAGCGGTTCCGGGAAGCGCTCGAGTTCGATCCAGGCCAGGTCGCGGTGCTCAATGACCTCGCGGGCATTCACTATCTCAAGGAAGATTACGGGCAAGCGATCGAATTGTATGAACGGGCGCTGGAGCTCGAACGGAACGATCGGCAAGCGTTGCGCGGTGCGGCGCTGGCCTATGTCGCCCAGCGCCAGTATGCTGAATCGCGCACGATGCTTCGCCGACTGTTGGCCTTGAACGACCGGGACGCCGAGGCGCTGCTCGATCTGGGCGACGTGCTGTTCATGATGGGCGACCGGACCGACGCGCTGGGCACCTGGAGGCGGGCTCTCGAAGCGGACCCGTCGGCTGCGGAGGTCATCGGCAAGGCCAGGCAAAGACTCGAACTCTACCAACATACGCCTTCCGGCGCGGAAACGACCGTCGCATCCGGAGCAGACGGCGGGCGTTGATCGCGCCGACTCGCATCGAGGGAGCTGCAGGAGATGGGGGCCAAAGGAACCGCACGATCCATGGCGGGGGGCACGTCCGGCCGACCGCCGATCCTGGCCGTCTGCGGGCAGGAGAGCTTTCTGAAAAGGCAGGCAGTCGCCGAGTGGACCGCGCGCTTGCTGGGCGATGCGGACCCTGCCCTGGCGATCAACGAATACGACGGTGCGTCGGCTTCGACTTCGCTGGCCGATGTGCTGGACGACCTGCGGACGCTGCCGTTCCTGACGCCCTGTCGGCTCGTGCGGATCAGCGATGCGGATGCC
The DNA here is from genome assembly GCA_003557125.1 of Phycisphaerae bacterium. Classification (GTDB taxonomy): domain Bacteria; phylum Planctomycetota; class Phycisphaerae; order UBA1845; family PWPN01; genus PWPN01. The sequence continues at coordinate 7,479 of PWPN01000368.1, forward strand.
TTCATCTCCCGGTGCCGCGCCGAGCTTGAAGATTATGCCGACGAGCCCAGTGCGACGGGCGTGCTGATTCTCGAATGCAAGTCGCTGCCGGCCAACACCCGCCTCTACAAGCGTATCGAGAAAGTCGGGCAGGTCATCAAGTGCGATGCGATCAAGCCGTTCGCGGCGCCCGGCTGGGTCGTGAAGCGGGCTAAAGAAGCGCACGCCAAGACGATCGACGCGCATGCGGCTGCCCTGTTATGCGACCAGGTCGGGACCGATCTGGGCCGACTCGACGCGGAGCTGGAAAAGCTCGCGCTTTATGTCGGAACGCGGAACTCGATTCGGGCTGACGACGTGGAGCTTCTGACGGGCCGATGCCGCGAAGAGCAGGTGTGGGGGATCCTCTCGGCCATGGCAGCCGGCAAGCAGGCCGAGGCGCTGGCGCTCTGGGAGCAGGTCTGGCAGACGGACCGGGCGGCGTCGGCGCGGGCGATCGGCGGGTTGGCCTTCACGGTGCGTCGGCTGCTGGCTGCCAAGAAGGCCCAGGAGGCGGGCGCGTCGATCCATGAGCTTCGCAAAACGATGATGATCTGGCGGGACGATCAACGGCTCAAGGCCGAGCTGGCTGCGTTTACGACCGACCAGGCGGAGCAGATGCTCTGCCGGCTGCTCGAAGCGGACGTCGCGGCCAAGAGCTCCTCGGCGAGCGTGCGGACGTCGATCGAAAAATTCATTATCGAGGCTTGCCGACCGGCTGACCGAAGGCGGGCGACCGGGTGAACGCAGCGGGGCACGGATGCCCTCGAGCGTGGGGAAAGATCGAGGAGAACGCACATGGCATGGATGCCGTCGGGCAAGGTGTGGGCCTGTCGCGTAGTGCGGACTGCGCTGCCGGCTGCATTGCTGGTAATGGTAGTCGGCTGCAACGCGACGTGGATGGATTTCCAGGCGGGGCGCACGTCGCCGGTATCCCAACCCGTCGAGGAGCCGCACGACCCGGAGGCTGAGACGTTAGCAGGGCGCGAGCCGGGCGACACAGCCGTTGAAGACGACGTGACCGCCGACGACGAATCGCAGCTCGCCCGTATCGAGTCGTCGCTGGAAGAGTACCAGGCGCGATTCCCCGATCCGGACGGGACGCTCCCGCCGCCCGAGAAGTCTGAGACGCAGCACCGCGATTCGGCCCTTACGGCTGCAACGCCCGCTCCCGTGGTCCAACCCACAGCCGAGCGTGATCTACGATCGGCCGAACGCACACCCCTCGACACTCCCGCTGCACCGCCGTCGCAGGGAGGCTCGGAAATCCGGGGTGCTGGCGCGATCGGAGCCAACCAGGCGGTCGCGCTCGATATGCCCGGTACCGATGCCCACGGCCCCGACAGGGAGTCTGCCGCCGCGGAGAGTGTCGACTCGCCGCCGTCGTCGCTGCAGGTCGAGCTGCTCGATGTTCGACCCGCCGGCCCCGGGGATGGCGTGAATCCGCAATCCCTGCCGCACGCACCGAATGAGCCGGCTGCGATGTCGACGGAGCCTCCGGGGTGGGCCGAATGGCTCGCGCAACTGCGGGACGATGTGGCGCAGCACCCGAATCACCTCGATAACCAATTGCGTCTGAGATTGCTTTACATGGCCCTGGGTCGGGAGGAAGAGGCGGTCCAGCCACCGGAAAATGTCGATCACTTCCGGGGGGAACTGCTCACAGCCCTGTGCCAGACCCTGGCAGCAAC
>PWPN01000240.1 GCA_003557125.1 Phycisphaerae bacterium
TCGGGTTCGTGCACGGGAAATCGGCCGAGCGGCGTGTTCTCCGGCTGGAACGTCCAGGGGATGAAGGCCGTGAAGCCGCCCGTCTCGTCCTGGAGGTCGCGCACGCGCTGCAGGTGCTCGATGCGTTCGGCCATCGTCTCGATGTGGCCGAACATCATCGTGATCGTCGTGCGCATGCCGAGCAGGTGCGCCGCGCGCATGACCTCGAGGTATTCGTCGGTCCGGCACTTGCCGGGGCTGACCTCGGCACGAACGCGATCAACGAGTATCTCGGCCCCGCCGCCTGGGATCGTATCGAGCCCGGCCTCGCGAAGACGGGTCAGCACCTCGCGGATCGGCATCCCGAAGACCTTGTGGAACCACACGATCTCCGGCGGGCTGAACGCATGCACGTGGATCGACGGGAACCGCCCCTTGATGAAACGCAGCAAGGCGAGGTACCAGTCGAAGTCCAGGATCTCCGGCGGAGCAAGGCCGCCCTGCATGAGCACCTGCGTGCCGCCGACGTCGACGAGTTCCTGAATCTTTTCGCCGATCGCATCGAAGCTCAAAACGTATCCGTCCGGCAGGCCCGGCCGGGGATGCGCGACGTCCGGCGGGTCGGCCTTGAAGTTGCAGAACAGGCAGCCCGAGGTGCACCAGTTCGAATAATTGATGTTGCGGTCCACGACGTACGTGCGCCACGGCTCGGGATGGAGCAACTGTGTGACGGCATGCGCCCGACGGCCGAGCTCGTGGATCGTGCCGTCACGGTACATTTCCAACGCGTCGGCTATATCGATCCGGGGAGGGCGAACAGCCGATGCGTGAGCGTTCAACCTTGGCGGCGATGGATCGCGTGCGGATGGCATCAGGCCACCTTTCCGGTCGCCGAGACGAAACCCTCAGCCACAGCCAGCGCGGTGAAGCGGGCGATGGCCTCTTCCGCCGCGGGCGTGATCCTGTAACGCATGCACTGTGTCAGGTAATGGACAGCCAGCTCGCGCGTCCAGCCGTGCACGGGCGCGAACTCGGCTGCGAGCTCCACAGACCGCTCCAGGCCTCGATCGCGCGCCTCCGATAAGAGCTGCCCGAGCGAAGCGTTGTCGACTCGGCCGACCGGGGCGGCCCAGACCGCGAAGACGAACGGCAGGCCCGTCCACTGCGTCCACGCCTGGCCCAGATCGACACAGTAAGGCCAATCCGCCTGAGGCACGGAAACCACCTTGTCGCCGATGAGCAGTACGGACTCGCACGTCTGGGGCATCCCGTCTGCCAAGTCGCGGACCGCGATCGGCCTGTTGTAAAAGTGGCGCCAGAGCAACTGCGCGAGGACGACCGAGGTATGCGAATCGCCGTCGACGCGCAGCGTCGTCATCGACTCGGGCGGCACGTGCGAGAAAACGCGGACCGTCAGCGTCTCGCCTTCCGATGCGATCCCCGCATCCGAGATCCGTTCCCAGGCGCCGCCCGCGCGGGCCAGGTCGATCACCGGGACGAGGGCCGCGTCGACCCGCCCGCCGGTAAGCATCGCAGCCAGCCGGGAGGGGACCGCCGGGTAGAGTTCGATATCGGGGCGCTCAGCCAATCCGTCGATCAGCGGTCGTGTATTGAGAAACTCCACAACGCCCAGGCGCGTCGGTTGAGGGTGTGAGACTGTCATGATGGATAACGATTATATCTGCTCGACACCCATACGGACAAACGTCGGTTTCCGGTGGGCAGGGTGGACGCTACAGAAACACGGGTGCCAGAAACACGGGTGCCAGAAACACGGGTGCCACTGGCGGCTTGTCCGCCAGTGCTCCTTGCATGGTGCACACCGGGGGTCCGCTCCCTCACGGTCGCGGCTCGGATCGGACGTCCGCCACGGGGGGGCGGACGCTACAGGGTGGGACGGGCGTCTCGCCCGTTTGCAGGAGATAAGAGACAATAAAAAGCCCTCGGCAGGCCTGCCGAGGGCTTCGTATCATGCACGGTAATTCTTGTTTCGCGGGGTGCCACTGGCGGCTTGTCCGCCAGTGCTCCAGGAGACTCCTGCAGGATGCGGCGTCCAAGGCCGCAATGTCTATAATGCCCGCATGAAAACAGATGTCTCACCCATTCGGTTGCCGCACGGGCCGTTGGCGGTCGGTTCCGGTCCGTTCGTGTTCGGCGTGCTGAACGTCACGCCCGACTCATTCAGCGACGGCGGGCGATTCGTCGGCGTACAGGATGCCGTCGATGCGGGCTGCCGGATGGCCGAGGCCGGGGCGGACGTGATCGACGTCGGCGGTGAATCGACGCGCCCCGGCGCCGAACCCGTATCGGCTGACGAACAGATCCGCAGGACCCAGCCGGTCATCGCCGCCCTCGCTGAGCGACTTGGGCCCGATGGGCCTGCGCTGTCGATCGACACGCGCGCTGCGCGCGTCGCACGCGCCGCCCTCGACGCCGGTGCACGGATCATCAATGACATCACAGCCCTGCGCGACGATGCGGAGATGGCTTCACTGGCAGCCGAGCGCCATGCGGTTGTCGTGTTGATGCACATGCAGGGTACGCCGACCACCATGCAGCAGCGTCCCACGTATGACGACGTCGTCGGCGAAGTGCGTGCGTTTCTGGCGGACCGCGTTGCGTCGGTGACGACAGCCGGCATCGCACCCTCGCGGATCATCATCGACCCGGGGATCGGATTCGGTAAGACCACAGACCACAACCTGGCCATTCTGGCCGGGCTGACCGCATTCCGGGAGATCGGCGTCCCCGTACTCGTCGGGCCGTCGCGCAAACGCTTTATCGGCCAACTCCTGGGCATCGAAGATCCGGCCGACCGCCTTTACGGCACGCTCGCAGCCGTGGCTGCATGTGTGTTGGCCGGTGTCGAGTGCGTCCGGGTCCACGATGTGGCCGAGTCGCGCCAGGTGGCCGACCTCTGTGCCGCCATCCGCCGCAGCCGAACCGGCTGAGAGGGAGCGTGCGAACCCATTCCGAGCCGCACCCATGTTCGAATGTGGGTGGTACGGGCGTCTCGCCCGTTTACCCCTGTTGGACTTGTGTGCCACAGCTCCGTGAGCAGTGTTGCGAGATGCAGTGTTGCGAGATAACGTCCGCCACGGGGGGCGGACGCTACAGAACACGGGTGCCAGAAACACGGGTGCCAGAAACACGGGTGCCACTGGCGGCTTGTCCGCCAGTGCTTCTCAACTTCGTAGAGCAAAGACGACCGCCACGGGGGGCGGACGCTACATCGCTCCCTCACGGTCGCGGCTCGGATCAGACGTCCGAAACCGCTTCATTCCACGCTATCGAGGATCGTCTTCATCTTTTCGACGAGTGCGTCGGCCCGCGGGCGTGACGTTGCCTCGGCGATGATCCGCACGATCGGCTCGGTGTTCGAGCCGCGAACGTGCACCCAGCCGTCCTCGAGATCGATCCGCACGCCGTCGCTGTCGTTGAGACGTTCATCGCGATGCGCCTGGCGGACCTGCTCCAGGAACCGCGCGATGCGTTCGGCCGGGCATGTGAACTGCGTTTTGATCATCGTGTACGCGGGAAGCTCAGCGACCAGCTCCGAGATGCGCTTGCCCGTGACAGCCATCAGCTCGAGCACGAGGCCCATGGCTACGAGACTGTCGCGGATGAGCCCGACGCGCGGGTCGATAATGCCGCCGTTGCCTTCGCCGCCGAAGACGCAACCGTGCTCGTGGATGGCGTCCACGACGTTCGCCTCGCCGACGGGCGTACGGAACACGCGGCACGATCCGCCTGCCGCCGCAGCGAGGTCGTCGATCATCCGCGAGGTGGATAAATTGGCAGCCGCCGGGCCCGGGCGCGTCGTGAACAGGTGCCTGGCCGCCAGCGCAAGCGTGTACTCTTCGCCGATGTATCGGCCGCCCTCATCGACGATCGCAAGTCGATCCGCGTCCGGATCCAGGGCGAATCCCGCATCGGCCGAGTGCGTCCGGACCGCGTCGCAGAGACCCTCGAGATGTTCGGCCCGCGGCTCGGGCGGATGGGCGAAGCGTCCCGTCGGCGCTTCGTTGAGGCCGACCACTTCGCAGCCGAGTTTCTCGAGCAGTTGCCGTCCCTCGGCGCCGCCCGCCCCGTTGACGCTGTCCAGCACGATGCGGTAACGGCGAGGCGTTATCTGCTCGGGCGTAAGGATCTTCAGCGTTTCCGCCACGTGAATGTCGGCCGCCGACTCGTCCACGACGCACGCGCGCAGCGCGTCCACGTCGGCCAGCTGGAACGCCTTTTCCCGTGTGACGTCGAAAATCCTGCGTGCGGTCTCCGGTGCGGGCGCGCGTCCCTCCGCGGTGAGGAACTTGATCCCGTTGTACATGAGCGGATTGTGGCTGGCGGTAATGACCACGCCCCCGACCGCTCCGCAGTGACGGACCATCACGCCCACCGCCGGCGTCGAGACGATCCCCACCTGCACGGGTTCGCAACAGGTCGCCAGCAGGCCCGCGACGATGGCCGACTCGACCATCGGGCCGCTCGGTCGACTGTCACGGCCGACCACGACCCGGCCCGGCCCGTGCAACGTGCCGAACGCGCATGCCAACTCCGCAGCCAACGTCGGCGTCAGGGTCTGCCCGATGAGGCCGCGTACGCCCGAAACACTCATCATCAATGTCATCAGCGGAAATTCCCGATATCGCGGCGGATGAGAACCTTGCGTAACAGCAGGTGCCGCATGTTGCGGTGGACGGTCACTTCGCCGCTGACCTCGAAGACGATGCCGCGGGTTCCGCCCTCCGACAGCGACAGTGCCTCTTCCAGCAAACGATTGGGGAGCAGTCGGATGGGTCGAATCCGTGCATGATGTCCCCGGTCCTCGAACGCCAACATCCACCAGCCGTCATCGCCGAGCACCACGCGACCCGCCCGGTCGATCAGCAGCGTGCCCTCCAGCCATTGCCCGGTCGCGGGATCGCCCGTCCTCGGGCCGGTCGGCGGTTCGAGCTCCTGCACGTCGATCGCGTCCTCGTCCGAAACGTCCGTTCGGACCAGGCTCTCGGGCATGACGACCGCACGGACAGGCTCGGTCGCCATCAGCTCGCGCACGACGTCCTCGGCTGTGGGTTCGCGGACGGCGGCAGGCGGCTCGACGGGTTGCTGCGGTTCCGCCTCGTGCGGGACCTCGGTCGGCGTCTCGACCGCGGGCGGTTCGAGCGGCGGTATCACCGGGCCCATCGGCCCGCAGCTTGCACCGGCCTGCAATTGCCCGACGTGTTCGATGAGCAGGTAATTGGCGCCTGCGAACTCGCTGACCCGGCCGGTCAGCAGAAAGACGATCGATTCGTCCGTGCCGGTCACGATGGCTTCGAGCATTTCGAGACGTTCATTGGCAAGCAACCGCAGCGGGGGCGGCTCGGGGATCTCGTCGGTCGGCTCGAGTAGAGCGACCCAGTGTTGGCCATGGCGTTCGATCCGCGCACAGCGCCCGCCGAGCATATACCCTTCCGGGAGCAGCCGTCGTTCGCGGGGAACCTCTCCGAAGACGCTCTCGGTTCGGTACGCCCCGACGGCGTCAGGGGCCGCCGGCTCGCTGGGCAGGATGAGCCCGCCGCGCGGTTCGGGGTCGAGCAGTTCCATCGGCACCTCTCGGGCGTTGGGGAATCGCGGCGTCTGACGTTCGCCCGCCGATTCGTCGGCCATCACGCCCTGGGTCGGGCGCTCCGCCTCCCGGGCATGGGTTTGCAGGCCGAAGCTGGCCGTCGTCGCACCGAAAATCAGTAGGATTGCTGCGTATCGAAACATCGTCCCACCGTTTTATTGCAGGTGAACGCTCTGGAGGCCGATTCCATGCTCAGCCTCGCAGGCCGATCCATCATCCCCCAATCGGTCAGCCTTGGCAACCTCCGCCCCTTTTTCCGCCGCCACAATTCCATCGGTTCAAGGCCGACTGAATCGCCAGTGAAGATGAGCGACTCTCTCGGTATTCCGCGTGCCGATCGTTCACCGCCCATGGCCGATACGGTATAATCGTACGGTATAATTCAGTGGAGGATTCATACGATGCCGACGTACGAATATCAGGCCTGTGACCCGCAAAACGCGTGCCCTCACTGCCGGGAGCGTTTCGAAGTCCGCCAGTCGATGAGCGAAGAGCCCCTGACCGCCTGCCCCGAATGCGGACGACCCGTCCAGCGTGCCATCTCTCTGTGTACCGTCGCGACGACCCAGTCGACCAAGAGCATGCTCAGCGACCGGAACCTCAAGGAAAAAGGCTTCACGAAACTCGTCAACGAGGGCGGCGGCAAATTCCGTAAAACCGTCTGAGATGCTCGTACCACCCTGTAGCGTCCGCCCCCCGTGGCGGACGTTTTGCCGGCATCGCTACTCCGCCGGCACGCATCGGCCGTCGGCCCACTGGCGTAGCGCGTCGATCCGCTCAGCCATCGTCACCGACAGCGGCGGCGAGTCAGCCAGCACCCTGGCGACCAGCTCCGTGGTGACATCCACCTTGTCGGCGAAGGCTTCGTGCAGCGCGGAGATCACCGCCTGCTCGATCTCGGCGCCGCTGTAGCCGTCCGACGCTTTCGCCAGCGCCGCGAGGTCGAATGTCGCCGGGTCGCGCCCTCGTCTCTTCAGATGAATCCGGAAGATGGCCTCGCGCGTCTTTTTGCCGGGCAGGTCGACGAAGAAGATCTCGTCGAATCGGCCCTTGCGCAGCAGTTCCGGCGGCAGCGCTTCGATGTCGTTGGCTGTCGCGACCAGGAAGACCGGCGCCGGGTGCTCCTGCATCCACGTCAGAAGCGTCCCGAACATCCGCTGCGAGAGCCCGCCGTCCGTGCTCCGCGACGCCGCCGAGGCGAACGCCTTCTCGATCTCGTCGATCCACAGGATGACCGGCGCCATGGCCTCTGCCTGCTGGAGCGCGTCGCGCAGCCGTCGTTCCGACTCGCCGACGTACCGGTCGTAGAGCGCACCGACGTCCATGCGGAGCAAAGGCCTGTGCCAGGCAGTCGCGATGGCCTTGGCGCAGAGGCTCTTGCCCGCACCCTGCACGCCGAGCATCAGCACGCCCCGCGGATGCTGAAGGCCGAAATCGTCGGCATTCTCGGACATCGACTCTTTCCGCCGTGCGAGCCACCGCTTCAGTCGGCCGAGCCCGCCGATCTCGTCGAGGCTCACCGGCGTCTGGACGTATTCGAGCAGCCCGCCGGCATGCAGTGCCCGGCGCTTCGCTGCCAGGATCGTGTTGAGGTCCTGCTCGTCGAACCGCCGATCGCCGGCGATGCACTCGTGGACGATCTGCTCTGCCTGTCGGCGGGTCAGCCCGCGGAGGTTGCGCAGGATCGTCCGCCACATGGCCCGCGTCAGGTCGACCTCGATGCGCGACTCGCGGTGCGCGGTGCGAAGCGTCTGGCGGACAAGCTCGTTGAGTTCATCCTCGTCCGGCAGCGACACGTCGAACCGGGCCGCTTCCGCAGCGATGACGTCCGGCAGATCCTCCTTGTGGTCGATGAGCACGAGGTGCCCGCCGAGCTCGCGGAACCGCTCGATCACGTCGCGGAGCAGGCGGAGCACCTTCGCGTCCGACAGGTGGCTGGCCAAGTCGAGCATCACCACGAACGCCCGATTCGGGGACCGCGCGAGATGGTAGAGGGCCGCTGCCGGGTGCTCGGTCTCGGGTTTCGGCTTGCTGTCGGCGATGAGCCCGTCGCGCAGCCCGCCCACGACCGTCCAAAGCCACATCCCCGACCCGACGAGGTCCGCGCCGCGCGTAAACGCGATGTCCCGCACGAGGCTTAAGACGTACCCCTCTTCGCGCGTGACAACGGAGATGCACGCATAGCCCGACTGGAACAGGTGTTCGAGCCGCTGCCGATCCGGGATGCGCTCATCCATCGTTCAACCCGCCTTCAGGCGAAAAACCCGCAAAAATGCTTCCCGCTGCCGCCATTCTGCTTGCACTTGCCCGCCGCCGACGGCTATCATGCGGGCCGGCGGTATTGTACCGGAGGGGGGGAGGCGGGCAAGTGGGCCTCCCCTGACACATCCGTGCTCCTGAAAACACGATACACTGCTTCCATGATGGATAAACTATTGCGGAGATTGCAGATAAGGAGGAACGATGGGATCTGAACATGTTCGCACATCAAGACTTGCACTCGGCCTCGTAGCAGGATTTGCATTATTCTGGATTTGCTTGCTTTTTGACTCGATGCTTGGCGTGAGTGTGAATGTCAATGTCAATACTTCTTGGTTGATCGTCGGTGCATTTGCGTTTGCCGCCGTCACGAGATTGTGTGTATGGTTCTTCGGAGAACGCCGCAGTAGGGCAGGTCGTTGACCTGCCATCGCAATGTGCCGCGTGTGTGGACGCACGATAGGTTTGCCTGATGCCAGCATGCGTTCGGCGGAACCGGGAAGGGGCGGGTAAGTGGCCATGAAGTACTTATCAGGTGCCGTATCATCGCATCGCCGGACTCTCATGTTATTTATAATACTTATTGTCTCTACGTTGATGATCAATTGGTGGGCTTTCTGTAAGCCGGTAAGGCCCATGTTCCACAATTATTACGGTCGTAACGATCACATGCTCTTCTCTCGCTGGATCTGGCAAGCTCCTGCATATGACCGTCTTGGTAATTATGCAGTTGCTGATTATGAGCTCAACCTGCTTGTGATCGTGCTTGCGATGGATCCGGATGGCTTAGATATCTACCCTTACAAGGTTGTTGATGAGGACAAGGCCATCATAGGACGTGGTACGAGCACGCCGCGGAACCTGCACGTATCGAGAGAAAGGAATCAATTTATCGTGTTCTCGGCGGATGGTACAAAACTGGATACATCTCTTGATCCCGGAATGGCGCAGATAATGTTTCAAGCTATGCGACGCGAAGTGCCGGAGTCGCTCATTTCAAGGGCCTTGGACGTGAGCAACAATCAAGACCTGACGCTCTTTTTGCGAGATAGTGTGTGTACTCAAATAATATCCCTATGCCAGTGATGAACAGTGAGTTAGCCGGGTAGTTCAGGTCGTTAATCTGCCTTTCAGGCTGGCGCAGTTCGCCGTGTGCGATTTGCGCCCATGAGGGTGATACCATGTCCCATTCGGCACGATCGTTCGGGCAGTTCATGCTCGACCAGTTGACGAAGACAGGTCTCATCCTGATCGCATGTCTGGCGTCATTTGCGTTGGGCGTGTTTGCGATGGGCGCGGTTGTGGCCTGGACCGA
>PWPN01000089.1 GCA_003557125.1 Phycisphaerae bacterium
ACTCGACGAGCCTGCCGACCGACTCGAACGGCACGAGGTAGCCGCCGTTCACAGAATTCCGGAAGAAAATCCTCGCGTAGAACTCGGCGACGACGGCTTTGATGCCCGCCTCGGCCAAGGCCAACGGTGCATGCTCGCGCGAGCTGCCGCACCCGAAGTTGCGACCCCCGACGATGATCGAATACGCGCTGGTCGTGTTGGACTCATCTTCCATGTCGACGAAGGGGATGTGCCCGTCGGGCAGGCCGGCCGCCTCTTTCGGTACGCCGCAGAGCGCGTAGCGCCCGAACTGTTTCCGCTCTTCGGGAATGGCCGGGTTGTACGTCAGAAAAGAGGCCGGGATGATCTGGTCCGTATCGATGTCGTTGCCCAGCACGTAAACCTTGCCCTTGATGATTTCTTACATGTCCGCATCCCTTTCGTCGTGGGCCGATCGTCCCGATCCCGTCGCGATCGCCCCGATGATCTATGTCGCCGAAGCCGTTCAAAAAAAGCGGGGCGAACCGGTTTGTGTGCCGATTCGCCCCGTTATCGTACCGTGTCCATCGCTCGTTCGCCACGGATGCCGGTATGCCCGCCGGTCGCCCTTGGGTTACTGCGAGTTCCCTTGCGAGCCGACCTCGAAGATCGACTGGGTTTTCAGGATCGTATAGTCGGCCGGGAAGGCATGGAACGTCTGCACATGCATTTCCCGGTCCCGCAACTCCCAGTCGATGAACGAGAAGGGCACAAGGTTGTCCTCGTCGGCCCAGTCGTTGTACTGCATGACCATGCCGCGTTTGGCGGCATAGTTGAGAAGATCCCGATGCGAGGCATGGAACAGATTCCGCGTCATGCGTTCCACTTGCGTCGAGAGAATGTAGTGCATTCCGTCATCGAACTTTTCGACGTGGTCGCGCTCGCCTCGGAACTGGAATGACGTGATCAATCCATTCTGCGGAAGCACTTCGATATCATCCGTCGTCACCTCGGTGACGCACCGCCCACCCGACTGGACCGTCACGACATGCGACAGCCCCATCACCCAGATGTCGGCCTGATAATTCGGCCATTCGAGGTGCCGGCTTTTGTGAATGCAGAACAGTTCCGGATGCAACGGCCGACGGTAAAGTGCAAATTTAAGGTCTGCAACGCGTTGTAGTGTTTGCCCGAGTTCCACTGGACTACCTCAATATAAAGACACGCGAAATCCCTTTCGCTGGCGGCGATCCGTCAGCTACCTGTTGTTTCCTCACGCACCACACAAAGCATTGAGACTCGCTTTGGGTGTGTTGAGCTGCCTCTCTCCCCTTACGGCGTCTGTCACGTTACGCGGCCCGCGGCTCAGTCCAAGCGCCTGGTGCACTCGATCAAGCCCTTCGTGGGGCCGCCGAGCGTGTCGCGCCTCTCTACGGCAGCGATCCCTCCCGGCAGGCCAAAGTATGATGGCCCCGATTGTAACGCACCTTTGTGGCAAAACCAACGAAAATTTACCCTCAAAAACGCTCTTTTCATCAAATATTGCCGATCCTTATACGCTCGACCCCCCAAACGGTTCCACATAACCTCAAATTCCATTGCTCAAAAATGAAACATGAAAGCAGCGGTGGTTTACAGATGCGTATCTTCCAGCGATGCTTTAAGTGCACGATCTCTGCCTGGACACGTAGATCGTAATTATAATATCGTCAGCGGGGGTTCATCCCCGACCTTCACGGGAGGAGACAAAACAATGCCCGAAAAATGCGCCGGGACCGTAACGGTCCAGGGTTCATCTCCGCATGTCCCGAACATGCAGTGGCCAAAACGATCATCCCGAACAAGCAAATCCATGGGCCGACCCATCTTTGCTGTAGTATTGGCACTCGTGGGGGCCGGCGGAGCGCAATGCCTGCCACCGCCCGACGCAGAGCGGACGGCAGGCCTTGCGAAGTTCGAGTCGGCAGAACAGATGCGCACGTACCTCGCTGACCAGGCAAACGGTCGGCTCGGCCAAAACCGATGGCGCGGAGGATTGTTCGCGGGTTTCAGTTTCGCGTCCCCGCCGATGATGGACTCAGCCGAAGCCCCCGCGTCACAGGAGGGCGACGACGGCAGCCAGTTTTCGACGACCAACATCCAGGAAGTCGGCGTCGATGAAAGCGACGTCGTCAAAAACAACGGTACCCATATTTTCTGGCTCAAGGGTCGCATGATCCACGTGGTCTCCGCCACGCCTCCGGAAGCGATGGTCGAGGTCGCCACGATCGCGCTCGATGCGCCGGGCGACGCGCTCTACCTCCGCGGCCGACAGCTCATCGCACTTTCGTACGGATTTGACGGCGGCAACTGGCAGGAAGCAGATCGAGCGGACGGCGACGCGCCGGTCAGCAGTTCTCCCGGATCGCCCGATCCGTCCGATCCCGTGGCCACGGTCGTCGCGCCCGCGTCCCCGCCCTTCATCGGGGGCCCCTGGTTCGACGGCGGGCGCGTTACGGTCACCTTCGTGGACGTCAGCGACCCGGCCTCGCCGGTTATCGAGGCGGCTGTGGATATCGAGGGCAGCCTCGTCACCAGCCGACTCATCGACAATCGTCTCCATCTCGTCCTGACGACCATACCGCGCTTGCCGTTCAACGCCACGCCCGCAGCCGTGCGCGCGATGACGCTGGACGACTGGCTGCCGGATTTTGCGATCAGTACCGAGGTCGGCCAGGTCCGCTCCGGCAAGCTCATTGCCTGGCAGAACGCCTATCGGCCGATCTATGAAGACGGATTCGGGATCACCACGGTGGTGACCCTGGATGCCGACGACCCGACCGGCGAGCTCTCATCCACCGCACTGACAGCCGACGCGGGCACGATCTACGCGAGCCGTCAGGCGATTTATATTTGCGATCCCAAATACGACTGGACCCTCGGCCTGGGACGCGCCGACACGATCGTCCACAAATTGAATTTCACCCCCGAAGGCACCGCCTACGCCGCCAGCGGGCTGGTCCCCGGCCGACCGCTGAGCCAGTATTCGCTCGGCGAGCACGAAGGGTACCTGCGCATCGCCACCACGCAGGAGACCTTTACCTGGCTGACGGAGGCGAGCACCAACGGCGTCTACGTTCTCGAGGAGGTCGACGGCGAGCTGGCGATCGTCGGGCGCGTCGAGGACCTCGGCATCGACGAGACGATCTACGCGGCCCGGTTCCTCGGCGACCGCGGCTTTCTCGTGACGTTCCGGCGGGTCGACCCGCTCTACACGCTCGACCTGAGCGACCCGACGGACCCACGGGTACTCGGCGAGCTGAAGATCCCCGGCTACTCGGACCACATCCAGCTCATCGGCGAGGACCACCTGTTGACCATCGGCAAGGACGCCGAAGAGGCAGGCGATTGGGGCGCCTGGATCCTCGGCGTGCAGCTGTCGATCTTCGACGTGACCGACATGAGCGACCCCGTCCTGCTCCACAAGGAGGTCATCGGGACGCGCGGCACCCACAGCGAAGCCAACAACAACCCCAAGGCATTCAACTATTTCGCCCCGGCCGACGCACTGGCGTTTCCGATCGAGCTCTACGAGGGCGATCCCGGCGGGCCGACCTTCGGCCAATGGGAGTTCACGGGGCTCATGGTCTACCGCGTGACGGTCGAGGACGGCTTCACGGAACTGGGACGGATCTCCACCACGCCTCCGGACGATGCCGCGGCGAGTGGATGCGGGTGGTGGCATACCGGCCCGTCACGCGGCGTGTTCATCGGCTCGCACGTCTATGCGGTCAGCAACGTCGGCGTGGCATCGGCGGAGCTCGACGACGTTTCGACGGTCCTGGACGAAGTGTTCTTCGAGGAGGATACGCAGCAACCGCAGTGCGGCTGGGACGTGCCGTGGATCCTGCCGGCTGTCAGCGAAGGGCTGCGGTAACGCAATAGAATGGCGCAGGGGGGGACGGTGCCGGTGGCCCCTGCCTTTGTGACAAATGGTCCCTGTTTTCGGTGCCAAATCATGCCAAAAAGAATGCCCCCGGCAGGCCTGCCGGGGGCTTTTGGTATCCCTGCTTGATACGGCACTTTCGATATCGGTACGACCGAGGATTGCGGTTGTGTGTCGTTGACGAAATCAGCGCCTACGGCGAAGAAGCGCCAGGCCTCCCAGTGCCAGCAGGCTCAGCGAGGCCGGCTCGGGGATATAGGTGTAGGTCAGCGATACCGTGCCGAGCGTTTCTATGTCGAAATCGAACGTGGTGCCAGAGTGCGTGGAGCCAGCCGTGCCGGCGAATTCCACACCGTTATATTCCGGCGCGATCCCGACCGAACCGGTGCCGATGTAAGGCGCCAGGCCGGTGCTGATTTCATCCGTCAGGAAAACATCGTGATCGACAAAGACGATCGTCAAGCTGTCACCGACAGGTACCGTGTAGTCGCCCAGCTTGTCGGACAGGTCCATGACCAGGCTGACGCCAAGATCGGACGGCCCGCCGAAACCGTAAGACTGCTCGGCGGCATAAATCGACACCGTCGCAGGATCGTTGGTGATATTCGTGTACGTGTGCGCGTGGTAATCCGAGAGCGACACTTCGAGTTGAACGGAAAGCAGCGTCAAGGCCCCGCCCTGATCGTCGAATTGGTCGAACTGATACTCGAACATGTCAAAATCGATATCCATCCAATCTTTTGTCTGGACCTGCGTCATCGGGTACGCCTGGGCCGCGGAAACCGATAACAGGGTAGAGACTGCCAGCGCCGCTACGATACTGAGAATAGATACCTTTTTCATCGTGCTTCATCCCCCCTTGCCGGTGTGGGCCGGCATTTCCCGGTCTGGCTTCATCCAGGCGAGCCGCATGCACGTGCGTACGGCCGGCGCCCTCGGACAAAATCGTTAGTGACGCCCATCGAAATGGCACGACCCGCTCCGAAGTTTTCGGTCAAAGGTCATGGCCTATTTCCCTCGCACGTTACAGCTTACCGATCCACTGGATGATTACAAGAAAATTTTCCCGCATCTTTCGATTTATTCTGCCATGCCGTCACCATGTATCCTTGGAACATCTTGTAAAATATGAGCTTAACCTGTCGGAGTCATTTCGGATGATTCAGGCGACCCATCTGCAATATTTCCAGCGCATGGGATCGTGGAAGGTCAGCCTGGACGATCGTTGCGGTTGCGGGCCATGGACAGGGCGAGCTCTGCGGTGCGCGACGATGCGCTCATGGTACCGAGCGAATCGATCACGTCGCGCAGATCGTTTTGCATCGCCTCGCGGCGCGACGCGTCGGCGAGCAGGTCGAGGGCCTCGGCGGCGATCGGTGCCGTTGATGTATAGTAGGGCATGAACTCGGGCACGATGCGTCGGTCGGCCAGGATGTTGACGAGGCACAGGTGCGGCGTGCGGACGAGCCAGCGCCCGACAAGCCGATAACCCCATTTCGAACCGTTGTACATCACGATCATCGGCACATGGTGCCAGGCGACTTCGAGCGTGGCAGTGCCCGACGCGCACAACGCCAGATCCGCAGCCTGGAGCACCTCGGCATTGCGGTCGACGAGCACGCGATAGTGGAACCGCTCGGTTCGCAAGGCCGTTTCGATCGTCGCCCCGGCCGACGCGTCCGCAGCCGCGAACAGGATGATCGCATCGGGATGGTGCTGTGCGATCGTTCGAGCGACTTCGATCTGTCCCGGCAGCACCTCGTTGACGACGTGCCGACGCGATCCCGGCAGGCAGGCGATGACCGGCTTGCCCGCGCCTCGGAGCTCCGCGCACAGATCGGCCTCGGACGAAGCCTCTTTCAACTGTTCGACGAGCGGATGGCCCACGAAATCGGTCGGCACGCCGCGGCCCCGGAAATAATCCTGCTCGAAGGGCAGGATGGCTGCGAGGTGATCGACCCGTCGTCGCACACGCCCGATGCGCCACGGTGCCCAGGCCCACAATTGCGGCGCGATGTAGTAGAGGACCGGACAGCCCGCGGCACGGATGTGGCGCGCCATCGGCAGATGAAGCGCGGGCGAGTCGATGAGGATGGCCAGGTCGGCCGGCTCGGCGCGGAGTCGGCTCCGCACGCGACGCAGCAGCCTCCACGCATGACCGACCATCTGGATCGCCCGAACGAGCATGGCCGATCGCTCTGTCAGATCGTCCATGGCCTCGCAACCTGCCTGCTGCATACGCGGCCCGGCCACGCCGAAAAAGCGCGTCTCCGGCGCACGCTCGCCAATGGCAGCGATCAGAGAGGCCCCGTGCCGGTCACCGCTGTGTTCTGCGGCGGACAGGAAGATCCGTGCGGGGTGGGGCGGCACGTCGGGGCTGTTGTCGGTCATGGCGTCGGCTCGCAGAGGTCCACAATGAGCATGTCGTTATACCCGTAGCCGCAACAGGGTCAAACAATCGCATCGATGCACGGGCGGAACGCGTTTGACCTCCCTCCATGGCCGCCACCTCGGTAGGCATCCGATGGCTGCCCGCGTATACTGCGCCCGATCACGGCGACGAAGGGATGGTTTGCCTGTGCGGGCAAGATGCATCGAGACCTTGCGCCGGGTGGGACGGGCATCTTGCCCGTCAGGTGTAGCGATAATCCTGGACAGGACGGGCGAGACGCCCGTACCACCCTGAAAGTGCCCGATCACGGACGGGCGAGACGCCCGTACCACCCTGAAAGTGCCCGATCACGGACGGGTGAGACGCCCGTACCACCCTGAAAGTGCCCGATCACGGACGGGCGAGGCGCCCGTACCACCCTGAAAGTGCCCGATCACGGCATGGAGACGGGTCATCAGGGCGCGCGGGATTGCTTGACAGAGGTACTGCTGGCAGAGGGCAGGGGCGGACTGGCTCGCAGCCTCGTGGGACGAAGTGCCCGCTGAGGTGCTCGCCTGGTCCTAGCGGATAGCAATCATGGACGATTACCGTATCCAGCTCGACAGCTACAGCGGCCCGATGGAGCTGCTGTTGTACCTCATCCGCCGGGACGAGGTCGACATCTACGACATCCCGATCTCCCGCGTCCTCGAACAGTACATGGACTACGTTCGGATGCTCGAGGTGCTCGACCCGGACGGCGTGGCCGACTTTCTCGTCCTGGCTGCGACGCTCATGGAAATCAAATCGCGGATGCTGCTGCCCAAGCCGCCGCCGGAAGCGTCCGACAGCGACGACGGACTCGACCCGCGCGCCGACCTCGTGCGGCAACTGTTGGCCTACCGCTCCTTTCGCGAGGCGGCTGCGGCCCTCGACCGCAAAGCCGACATGCACAGTCAGCGGTTTGCGCGACCGCCGGTCGAGCTTCCCGGCCGCGAGGGGGAGGTCGATCTCGAGGACGTTCAGATCTGGGACCTGCTCCGCGCGTTCAATAAGCTGATGAGTTCCGTGGGCGCGGGCCGGGCGTTCCATGAGATCACCTATGACGACACGCCCATCTCGCTCCATGCGCTGGATATCACGGACCGCCTCGAACGCGATGGGCCGTCGTTGGCCTTCTCCAGAATCTTCGAGGGGCGGACGCGGAGCCAGATGATCGGGCTGTTCCTGGCGCTGCTCGAGCTGATCCGCCAGCGACGCGTCCGTGTCGAACAGGGCGGCGAGTTCGGCGAGATCGAGGTGCACCTGCTCGACGCGACGCCGATAACCGAGCCGACGGAGCAGCCCGACGCGGATGGTCTTCAGAAAGATAGCGAACGGGAAGTGGGCGAACGGGAAGACTCTGCACGCGAGTCGATGGAAGAACCCGAACCCGAACCGGAACCGCAAGAGGAATCGCGCAACGTCGTGCGCTTGCCGGAGCCGACGGCACCGGTCGCCGATGCGTACGAAGAGGATGAGACCGAAGATGATCAGGACGAATACAAGGCCCGGCTCGATGCGATCGGCGTCTCGGACGTGGATCTGGGCAGGGATCTGGGCAGGGATCTGGGCAGGCTGAGAACCGATGGGTCGGAGAACGTGTCGCAGAGCGATGAGCCCCAGAGCGATGAGTCTCAGAACGACGAGTCTCAGAACGATGAGTCGCAGTCCGATGAGTCGCAGAACGACGAGTCAACCGAGCCGCGACCGTAAGGGAGCGATGTAGCGGCCGCCCCCCGTGGCGGCCGTGCGGGTTCAGGGTGGTACGGGCGTCTCGCGATTGTCTGGGTGGTACGGGCGTCTCGCCCGTCGGTTGTATGATCGCACTGGCGGGCAAGCCGCCCGTGGCACCCACACAGGGCTTCAGATATCACATACCCTCTTCGAGGGAGTATTGCATGACACCCGAAGAACAGTTGGCGGCGAACGGACGGACACTGCCCGAAGCGCCGCAGCCCGTCGGTTCCTATGTGCCGTGCGTTCAGGTCGGCGACATGCTCTATGTCAGCGGGCAATTGCCGATGAAGGATGCTCGACTCATCGCGACAGGCAAGGTCGACAGCGAGGTCCCGACCGAGCAGGCCCGCGAGGCTGCGATCCAGTCGGTGCTTAATGCGCTCGCTCAGGTAGCTGCTCATGCCGGAAGTCTGTCACACGTCGCCCGGGTTGTGCGATTGGGGGTATTCGTCAGCAGCTCGCCGGGGTTCACAGGTCAATCGGGCATCGCCAATGCAGCCAGCGACCTGCTCTACGAAATCTTCGGCGAGGTCGGCCGCCATGCCCGCGCTGCTGTCGGTGTAAGCGAATTGCCGATGAACGCACCCGTCGAGATCGATCTGATCGTCCAGTTGCACCCCTGATCCGACCCGCGACCGTGAGGGAGCGATGTAGCGGCCGCCCCCCGTCTTTGCCTTCGGCTACGCCGTGACTTCGCCGTGGCGACCGTCTCGCAATTGTCGGGGTGGTACGGGCGTCTCGCCCGTCGGGGTTGTACGGCCGTACTGGCGGACAAGCCGCCCGTGGCACCTAGCTACATGTTACCACACGTAATACCAGGGCGTGTAAAAATAATCGACGTAGTACACGTCATAAAAATAATAGGGATCGTATCCGACTACGTCGCAGACGATGGCTGCAACGGGAAGCATCCCCAGCAGGATGCCCATCGCGACAAGTTTCCGACGTGTTTTTGTGCGTTTCATGATCGTCTCCCCCGGTGCCT
>PWPN01000122.1 GCA_003557125.1 Phycisphaerae bacterium
CCGCCGAGATTTTCACTTGTCAATCGGCCCCTGAAAGAGCAGACCGATTCACGAACACACTGCGCGTCTCTTAGCGACGACGACGCAGCAGGGCCAGACCACCCAGTGCCAGGAAGCTCAGGGTCGCCGGTTCGGGGACGACGGCCACGAATGCAGCCGCTCCGCCGCCACCTGCGAGCGTGCCCAGGCCCGCAATGGTCAGACCGTCCGCCGAAACGCTGACGGCGCGATTCAGGGAGTCCCAGCCGCTCATGTCGACACCCAGATCGACCAGCCAGTCGTACAGCAGGATGGCCTGATCACTACCCGCAAGCCACACGGCCGCATCCTGTCGGGTGGTGAAGCTGGACCCCACAGCCATCCCGTCGTCGGCCATGTCGAAAACGTTGGACTGCTGGCCCAGGTTCGGATCGTAGCCGTACGGCAACAGACGCGTGTAAGTGCCGTCTTGGGCTGGGAAGTCGGAAGCAATCTCGAGCCGGAAGCCGTTCAGTGAGTTGGCGTCGTCGACAAACGCGTAGCCGCCGGCGAACAGGCCATTGTCGGATACCGCGTTGCCCTGGCCTCGATTGACATTCCCCACCTGACTCAAATCCAAGGCACGCCGGTTAGCTATGTCATTCAGATCGACCACAAACGCCTTGTCCCAAGACGGATCTGTCGATCTCCAGTTTCCAATCGCCATGCCCGTATGCGACACCCCGTTCAGCACGTTATTGCCGGGGTAGACATGGGCATCCGCGACAGCGGTGTCATTTACCACGCCACCGGTGACCTGCCAGCCGAGGAAGTTATTTGCGGCATACCGCGTGCCGACGATCCAGCCGTCGCCGTCGGCGTTCAGCGAAATGGTGTTCCAATTACCCGGCTGGGTATGATGGGTATTGGTCGCACCCGAATGACGCAACCTGGCGCCGCCAAGGCCCTCTCTGTACCCACCAAGATCAGTGGAGCCTGCCTCCTCGACCGTGACTGTCACGGGGGCGCCACCCGACCACGTAGCAACGCCGCGAACACCGACTGAGCCGCTCACAAAGTCCAGATCGATGATGTTCCCTGTCGCCACTTCGTAGAGTGAACCCCCGTCGAAATAATTGTTGTGAGAAGGCACCCAGCGGTTTCGGCTGAAACCTACGTAGGCACCGTCCGCACTCATCCCGCCGACCCGATACGGAGTTCCGACCGTTGTGGCGCCTGGGATCTCCGCGATCATGACCGAGGCCATGGCAGCTGTGCTCAGCATCGCCACTGCCGCTGCTCCTAGTAACAGCTTCTTCATCATAACTCTGCTCCTCCTTTTCATAGGCTTTTTGACGTGGGCAGCCTGACCACCCTTCCCTCAAACGAACGAAATGGAAACGGTTGCGTTCAAAATTGATTCGGATCGGCGTACACAAGATGCGATGCGCAATCCATGGATGCTGCCGGCCGATCTTACTGGACCTCTCATCCGCCTTCCCTCATCGATATGCAGACTCTCTGCTTCATCCGACCTGGATGCGTGCGCTGCACGATAGACTCGTGCGCTTATGCTCGTGTCGCAGAGGATAAATGCCGATTGAGCGATGTGTGGCGGTCTCGGCCACCCTGAAGGGGGAATCTTGAAATTCCCGTGCTCCCCTCCCTGTCCCCTCTCTCCTGCCTCGATCCGCTCCGGCCTCTTATCCCCTGCTTCTCCTCTTGCTCTCTTCTTCTCCCCTGCTTCTTTCAGCATACAGTTGCTACTGATGCTCTGCCTATGTTACCCTGCATCTCATGCCGGTGTCAATCATTTTTACACCACAAACGACAAATGTTCGCCAGTTTCGAAATTCAGCAACACTTCATGTCCTCGGCGACAGGTGGTCATCTCTCTCCTCACCTGCCTCTCTTATCTTGCTGAGCTTTTAACCCATGTAAGCTGTCATGGCCATGAATAGATGCCTTCGTCTGCCATTGCGAACGGTCGTTTTCTTTCTTCACCGCCCCTTCTTCTTTTCATTCCAGACCTGTTGATTTCATGCTACCGTGGCGAAGCAATGCATGTCAAGGGAAAAATGGACAAAATTTCGTCATCTCCGGCCATTCTTGATGGTTCCCCGCCCCGACGCCGATCCGCAGCGGGACGCGCCAGGTGGCATAGAAACGGTAAGTCGATTCCTTGTAACGAGTTAGGCACACATCCGCTCAGGGTCGGTGTTCCGTGCGGCGGGGTCGTTCCATGAGCAGTGTGATGCGTTCGAGGTCGGCTTGATTGAGCAGTTTTTTGAGCGCGTGGCGTACGTCTCGCAAGAAGGTGCGGCGCGTGATGTGCGCGATGACGACGTTCGGGCTCCGCAGCCGTTCGAGGATGGCCGGCAGCTCGCGCACGTGCACGTGCTGGCCCTTGCGGGCCCGGTCGACGTGGTCGTCGTCGAAGAAGGTGCACTCGATGATGACGACCTCGGCGTTGCGCACGTGGTCGTAGTCGAGGAACCGCCCGCCGACGCTGTCCCCGCAGTAGGCGACGCGCGGCAGTTCGAGGCGGTACTCGATATCGTGGCCGGCCCGTTTGAGGTCGACGATCTGCGGGCCGGAACAGTCGGCATACTCGGGTTTGAGCTTCTTGCGGACCTCGATGACGGAAAACCCCAGGGCGTGGCCGCCGTGGCAGACACGGAACGGCCGAACGACGAGGTCGCGCCGGATCGCGACGTCCTCACCCTCGTCGGCCCCGACGATCCGACCCGGCGAGATGTGCCCCTCGATCTTGCCCCAGACCTGGAGGAGTTCCTCCAGCGGCGACACGAGCCGGTGGTGAACGATCACGCATCCGGGCGGGATCCCGAGGAAGGCCCGCTGGGAGAAGTAGTAGGCGACGCCCGCGGCGTGGTCCATGTGGCCGTGACTCAGGCAGACGTGGTCGATGGTGACCAGCTCGCGCGGTGCCCGGCCGACGTCGAAGGCGACGTTCAGCGCGGGGACGGTGATGACCGTCTCTTCACCGGCAAGGCTGAAGCCGTAAAGCTCCAGGGAACCGACCGTCTTATGGACCATACGTGAAGCCATCCGGTTACTATCACCGGAATCGCCCCGTTTGCCAAGCGCGGGGCCGTCGGTTGACAAGTGCCGCCACCCTGTATATGGGGGAAGGGTTGTGGTATATACGCCACATCTGCTGCCTCTCCAGTTCGGCCGGGCACCTCGCAGCCTATCGAAGGTCGCGGAAACGGCCCCGCTTCGGGAGAGCACCTGTGCGACCGCGAGCCCTTCGTCACGAGGCTTTGGACGATGCGTTGCCCCTACTGCCGCGAAATCAACCAGGACAGGGTCATCGATTCGCGCCTGAGCGAAAATGGCCAGGTCATCCGCAGACGGCGGATGTGCACGGGGTGCAGCAAGCGGTTCACCACGAAAGAACGTATCGAGAACGAGGTCAAGCTTACCGTCATCAAGCGCGACGGTCGTCGGATGCCCTACGACCGCACCCGCATCCTGGCCAGCATCCAGCGGGCAGCCTACAAACGCCCTATCGACCAGGACACGATCGCCGAGATCGCCGACAAGGTCGAAGACCGGCTCTTCAGACGCTATGACCGGGAAGTGCACAGCCTGGCGATCGGATCGCTCGTGGGCGAACAGCTCAAGAAGATCGACCAGATCGCCTACGTGCGCTACGCGAGCGTCTACCGCCGTTTCAAGGACCTCGGCGAGCTTATCGAGGAGGTCCGCGAAATCGCCGACCATGTCACGGAAACCCCAGGCCAACAGCAGTTGTTCGAGTGACGGTTTGTTCGAGTGACGGATTGCAGTTGTCGAGTGACGGATTGCAGTTGTTCGAGTGACGGGCCGCAGTTGTTCGAGTGACGGGCCGGGTGTTGAGATCGAATCTGAGATTTTGATCTGAAATCTGAAATCCCAGATTTGAAATCCCAGATTTGAGATCAGGGCACAGGTTCCACGTCTGCAGTATCGGGGACGGGGGCCACGTCTGCCGGCGCGGTATCGGGGACGGGGGCCAGGTCTGCCGGCGCGGTCTCTGCGGGTACCGTATCGGGCACAGAGTCGATAGCTTCCGAATCGGTTTCGGCGGGCGGGGGCGGGACGACGATATCGAGGCTGCGTCGGCTCGCATCGAAAAGGAAATCCGTGATCGCGCGGATCTGAGCCGCGGCATCGTCAGCCAAGTCGGGGTCGTTCAACGCATTGCGGATTTCTTCGTGCCGTTCAGCTGAAAACATCGCCAGCGCGCTGCGGTCGCCTTCGCCGAAATGGGCGGGCATCCGCGTGCCGGGCCGAATGATATCCGTGCGGGCAAGCCAGTGCCGCACCCATGCATAACGGAGGCGATCGTGCGTGCGGGCGAGGTTCGGCCCCGTCGGACGAGGGTGCGCACCCGGTGCCGCGGGATCGCCGAAGACGTGACAGGACAGGCAGTCCAGGGCGACGAAAAGCGTACGGCCGTCGGCCAGCCGTTCGGGCGACGGAGGCGGCGGGGACGGCTCGGCATACGGGTACCGGACATCGAGGAGGTCCGCCAGGAAAGCCGCTTCGCGTGCGAGCCGTGCGTTCAGGCGTGCAGCCGCCTGCGGGTCCGGTCGCGCTGCCTCGACGACGGCGGCTGTCGTCAAGCGATTATTCACTGCGTAGCGCTGCAAGGCGTCCTCTGCCGTCTCGTCCGGTACGGACCCTGTCAGCCAGGCAGGCAGCTCGGTCGGCTCTGCCTCTGCGTGCCAGCGTCCGACCAGCTCGGAGAGTCGTCGCGATTCGAGCTGATCCACGCCGACCAGGTAGCCGACCAGTTGCTCGGCCTCCTCGTGCGTCAACGCGTACTGCGGCATTCGAACGTCGAGCTGAGGCCGAATCGTTTCAACGTCGGCCAGGTAGGCGATGAGCCAGTCGGGGCGGAGCATCGCACCGGTCCCGCCCAGCGGCGGCGTCGCGCGCTCCTCGTCGAAGAGCCGCTGCATCGCCCGCCATACCCAATGGAACTGGTCGTGGACAGCCTCGTTGCCATCGATCCGGTGACAGGCGACGCAGTTGTGGTGCCGTGCGAGCGATCGCCCGACCGCGACTCGGCCTGCCGGCGCGGGCGGCCCATCCACCTGCAAGAGCGGGTCGACCTCGACCGGCCGACGCGACAGGAGATACGTCACGAGCGAGGCTGCCTGTTCGTCGTCGAGATAGGCGTTGGGCATCCGCATCTCGTCATGGAGCGCCTTGTCCCGGCCACGGTCCCACAGGCGCGGGTTACGAACCTTGTGCCAGGCGAACGAGGACCGCGTCGGCTCGATCTCGAGCAGCGGATTGCCGTGAATACGCTCGATCAGGACGGCCCGATCCGGCGGATAGAGCGTGTCGGGCAACGCACGGCCATCGGCCCGGCCGGGATAGCGCGGGTCGAGCAGACCGCAATCGAGTCGATCCATCGGCACGCGCCCCCAGTCGTTGTGGTCCGGCCCGATGCGTTCAGCCCGCTCGAAGCCGGGGACCCCGTGGCAGCCGAAGCAGCCGTAATGCCCGATCATCTGCTCGCCAAGGAAGACCCACGCTCGTTGCGGACGATCCAGCCGTTCGACGCGGGCCTGGGCGTCGTGTTGACCGACGGGCCCGGACAGACGCGAAACGAGGGCGGCCTTCAAGGCCTCGTCCTGCTCGGATGGGGATGCGACAGCCACATCGATACCGATCCGCGCGAGCCGTCGGGCGATGAGCGCGTCGCGGGCCGTCTCGAGTTGCCTGCGCACCGCGGGCTCCTCATCGAGCGGCAGGGGCGGCTCGACGCCCGTCGCCGGCAGACCGACCAGGTAGGCTGCGATGTCGAGCGCTTCGTCGCTGACGACAACATCGGGATCGTCGGCGGCCGTCCGCCGTTCCAACTGCATCCGCGGCATCCGGGCGTTCGGGTTGCTCTGTCGCGGGTCGCGCAAGAAGTCGTACATCCACAGCAGGGCCTGTCCGTCGTCCTCGAACCTGGCAGCCAGGCCCGTCAACTCGGGCGCTCGCGTGGTGAATAGAAAATCGCCCACGTCTTCGGGTGCAAACAGCGTTGTTTCATCCGTGGCCAGGTGCCGAAGTGCGTACCGCACCTGCTCGGCGTACGACATCTGCTCGGCCCGCATAAAAGCGGCGTCCTCGATATCATCGAGTTCGTCGTCCGTCAGGCGACGATCCGGGTGCTGAGCACGAAAGTCGGCCTCCATGCGTTCGGCCAGATCATGACCGATCCAGTCGACACCCAGCGGATCGAGCGGTCGGCCTGCCTCATCGTCCGGGCGATGGCCCAAGGCTGCATGACATCCAAGACAACCCACCGCGCCCGTGAGTCGCCGACCGCGTTCGGCCGCTGCGAGCGCTTCGTGGCTTGTAGCATCCTCGATCATGGCCCACAAATCCGCCGGAGGCGCTTGCAGCCGGGAGGGCTCGCCCACCCACCGCAGGTACTCGGCCATGGCCACTGCCTCGGCCCGCCCGCGAAGTACAAGGTCCGGATCGCTGTCGGCATGAACCGAAATCGGATCGTTGTTTTCCTGGCCGAAGAAATCCGGCATCCGCGTGGCCGGCCGATGGTGATGCGGGTCGAGAATCCACCGCTGCAGGTACGCGCGGGACAGCTTTTCGGGCACATGCATAAGGTCCGGCCCGATCCGCGGGGCATCGGCCACCTCGTCGACGAGATGGCAATTCGCACACCCCATCGACGTGAACAGCATCCGGCCGCGGTCGATGCGGTTGTTGACCTTACGGCCTGCATGCACGGCCAGGTCCGCCACGTCCGTATGGCAGACCGTGCACGAAGCCTGGACCTCCCCGAGCGGCCACATGGGCCGATCCCACCGTGCGGCCGCCGATTCGGGCGTATGGACGGGAACGCCGCCGCCTACGGTCGTGGTGTGGATGCGTTCCCAGCGCCGCCGCTGGGCGGGCGAACCGGCTGTGTGACCTGCCAACCAGAAATCGGTCGCTTGGCCTTGACCCTCGTGACAGATCGTGCAGCCCATCCGGCCGATCGGATGAACCGCGTTCTCGTCCGCGAAGAGGTCGAGGTCCGGGTGCGCCAGCAAAGGGGCCGCCAGGTGCAGGGAAGGCCGGCCGCGCATCGCCTGATAACTGTTCATCTTCTCGGCCAGCTGCTCGAAGAGCGCGTCGCGCTGGCGATCCGTCAACGACGCCCAATGATCCGTCACGTAGCCCGGTTCCACGTCGTCTCGGCCGGGCATTCCGGGTAACGGCACGGGCGCTTGGCCCTTTGCCTCACGATCGCTATTAACCAGCCGCAGGGTCCGTTCGATCCGACGTGCAAGACTCCGCTTGGTAAAACGTGCGTCGGCGATGGCTGTATGGCAGGTCGTGCACCGATCCGTTCGGCCGGCGCGGGTAAAATGCAGGTCGTACCAGACGTGTTCGAGCTCGACTTGGCGCACAGCCAAATCGCGCGACGGCGGGGCCTTGAAAAACCTTCCCAGGACAGGCCAATGACGCCATCGCGACTGCGTCCATGCAGCCAACCCCTCGGCACGCTCGCGGGTATCCTGTCTGAATCGCTCCAGTGCGTCGAGCCGGCGACGTGCGTGCCTTTCCGCCTGCGGGCTGTCCGCCTCGGCTAAGGCTGCCTCCGCATCGGCGAATTCCCGTGCGAACTTGTCCGACTCGACGGCCAGAAAGTCCGTATGGGCGATCGCTTCGAGAAGATCGGCCTGCCGCCGCTGCCACGCGTGCCAGGCCTGGTCCCGGTCGATCGCCAGCCACCACACGAGAACGGCCAACAGCGCCAGACTGGCACCGGCAAAGACCGCGCCCACGCGGCGAAGATCGTATACCTCTGGCGACCGATCAGGCATCGTTCGTAAAGGCCTTGATCCCCATCGTTACGATGCCGGGGACCGGGACATCGTCCGGCGCACACACCGCACCGCGCGGTGCCGGTCAGACTGCGGGAGCCCCCTCGATGGCTGCCCATTGTAGCTGCAGGTCAAGCAGGACGCGAAGATCCGCGGCCCGTGTTATCGCTGTCAATGAACGTCGATGCACATCCCGAGCCGTTCGTGTACAATCCGCCGCCGGGACATCGAGACTCGTGCACGGCGAGGAACCTCTGACCATGAACTCACCCACGCTGCTGATCCGAGGTGGTCGCATCATCGACCCTGCCAATCGCATCGACACCGTCGGCGACCTGCTGTTGGCCGACGGTAAGGTCAAGGCCGTCGCTGAGCCGCAGTCCTCCCTTCCGGATACGGCCGAGGTGCTCGACGCCCAGGGCCTCATCGTCTGCCCGGGGCTGATCGACATCCACGTGCATTTCCGCGAACCCGGCGACGAGAATGTCGAGGACATCGCCTCGGGCAGTGCGGCCGCGGTGGCCGGGGGCTTCACGTCCGTCGCCTGCATGCCGAACACCCGGCCGGCCCTGGATGACGAAACATCGATCGACTACATCTACCGCCAGGCTGCCTGCGCGGACCTGTGCAACGTCTATCCCGTCGGGGCTGTCACGAAGGGGCGCGAAGGGCGCGAGCTTGCGGAAATGGGCCAGATGGTCCGCGCCGGGGCGATCGCGTTCTCCGACGACGGCAGCGGAGTGACCTCCACCGGCTGCATGTACCGCGCGCTGCAATATGTCACGATGTTCGATCGGCCGATCCTCCAGCACTGCGAGGATCCGGGCGTGGCCGAGGGCGGGGTGATGAACAGCGGCGCCGTCGCGACGCGACTCGGGATGCCGGGGATCAGCCCGATGGCCGAGGAACTCATGATCCAGCGCGACCTGACCCTCGTCCGCGCCACACGCGCCCGCTACCACGTCTGCCATGTCTCGACGGCCCGTTCGGTCGAACTCGTCCGCCAGGCCAAGGCCGAGGGGCTGCCCGTGACGGCTGAGGTCTGCCCGCATCATCTGCTGCTGACCGATCAACGGTGCGAGACCTTCGATACGAACTACAAGGTCAACCCGCCGCTGCGC
>PWPN01000103.1 GCA_003557125.1 Phycisphaerae bacterium
AGGGAGCGATGTAGCGGCCGCCCCCCGTGGCGGCCGTCTGACCGAGCCGCGACCGTGAGGGAGCGGACTATCAGATGAGCGTTCGAAGACCGCTCCCTTACGGTCGCGGCTCGGATCAGGAGCCGGGTGCCACGGGCGGCTTGTCCGACAGTGCGGTCTAGATGGCATCGACATCCTCGCCCCGGAGGGGCGATAGATAAAAGACGGGGGCGCAGCCCCCGGTTCAGAGTCCCCCCAAAATCCGAGCCCTGTAAGGGCGTGATCCTATGATGACCATGTCGCAGGTATGGCGCCCTTTCAGGGCTTGATGGATAAGGGGCGGCCCCAGGTCCGGGGGCTTGCGCCCCCGGCTATTGTCTTATGCCCCTTTCAGGGGCAGATCCACCCTCCGTAACCTCCTTGCCGCCGGGTGCCACGGGCGGCTTGCCTGCCAGTGCGATTGCACTCCCGCGTTACGGGCGCGACGTTTGCCTGGACTTCCACCAGCGCTCTGCCGCGATGACCAGCATCACAGCCGGCAGCAGGACGAACCCAATCACAACGACGGCGTCCCAAGAGGTCGGCACATCGCCCTGGCCCGCCTTATAAACGAGAAAGGCGGCGTAAAACGCACCGAACAACAGGAAAAACGCACCTTGGGCCCGGCTGATCCGCTGGTTGATCGCAAACAAAGGCCAACACGCCACTGCCAGCGCGAGCATCACCGGCATGTCGAAGTGCAGCGCCTGCGGCGCGACCGCCAATCCGCCGGGCGAAAAGGCAGCCGCCACGCCGATGACCAGCAGGATATTGAAGATGTTACTCCCGACGGCGTTCCCCACAGCCATGTCGCGTTCCCCGTGCATACTGGCCGCTACCGAGGTCGCCAGCTCCGGCAGCGACGTCCCGATGGCCACGACGGTCAACGCGATGACCAGTTCGCTGACGCCCAAGTGCTGCGCGATGTCCACCGCACCGTCCTTGACCCACCCTGCCCCGAGCACAAGGACCCCCGTACCGATCAGTACCTTGGCAATGGGAAAGCCCCACCGCACCCGGAACGGCAGGACGTGCTCGTCCGTAGCCGGCGCGCCATGCAGCAACCGGGCATCGCGCACCTCCCGGCGGCTCGTGCGGAGGGAATATGTGGTATAGGCCGCGCATGCCGCTGCCAGAAGCACCCCCTCGATGCGCTGGATTCGACCATCCGCACTCATGAGTACCAGCACGATGCTCAAACCGATCATGAGGGGGACGTCGCGGATCAACAACTGGCGGGATACCGAGAGCGGCACCGCCAACGATGCGAGCCCCAGTATCAGGACAATATTGTAAATGTTGCTGCCGACGACATTGCCGATGGCGACGTCGGACGCCTGTGCCATGCTCGCGCGGAGACTGACAGCCAATTCCGGCGCGCTCGTCCCGTAGGCCACGACGGTCAGGCCGATCACCAGCGGCGAAACGCCGAACGATACCGCCAGGCCCGACGCACCGCGCACGAACAGGTGCGCGCCGCCGGCCACGAAACCGAGCCCCACCACGAACAGAATGAAGGTTCCACCGACCATGTGCCCGCCCGGCGCGCTGAACGTGGACCGCGTTTGCAATCGCGCGCAGTTGAAAGTAACGTCGATGTCGCCAAACGAGGCCATCCTATCGGCCGGACGCCCTGTTTTCCATGGAGCAGCATGGAGAGGTTATGGCGATGACTTCCCGACAGCGGATTCTGGACGCACTCAATCACAAGGAACCGGACCGTGTGCCGATCGACTGCGGGGCCATGCGTTCGAGCGGCATCCAGGCGATCGCCTACCATCGCCTCGCGTCGCATCTGGGCATCGAGACGGCGCCGCCCTTCGTGTACGACATGGTCCAGCAGTTGGCTGAGCCCGAGCCGTTCTACCTCGAGCGGTTCGGCGTCGACGCGCTCAACGCCGGCTACCGGTTCGCCCCGGACGACTGGAAACCCTGGATACTGCCGGACGGCACCGCCTGCCGGATCCCCGCTTACCTCGACGTACGGAAACAGGAAGGCGACTGGGTGGTCTACGACGCCGACGGTTACGCGGTGGCCCGCATGGCCGCCGGTACGACCTACTTCAGCCAGACGATCTGGCCGATGGCTGACGACGACTGGTTCGACCAACTCGCAGACCTGCCCGAGCATATGAAGCGCGTCATCTGGGCGGCCGTGCCCGAGCCCATGTACGCCGAAGGACTGACCGAGGCCAATGTGCAGCGCATCGCGGACCACATCCGCCACCTGCGCGCAAATCACGACCGGGCGATCGTGTTGGCCGTCGGCGCGAATCTCTTCGAGTGGGGCACCTTTCTGCGTCGGATGGACAATTTCCTGATGGACCTGGCCGGCGATCGCGCCCGCATCGAAACGCTCCTCGATCGCCTCGTGGAGGCTCACCTGGCGAGCTTCGATCGGATCCTGCCGGCCGTGGGCGATCTCGTCGACGTTATTCACCTCGGCGACGATCTCGGCATGGAGTCCGGCCCGTTCATGTCGCCGCAAATGTATCGCGAGATTTTCAAGCCGCGCCACCGCATCCTGCTCGATCGCATCAAGAAGGCGCATCCGCACGCGAAAACGTTCCTGCACTGTTGCGGGTCGGTCGCCTCGCTCCTGGACGACCTGATCGATGCCGGCTTCGACATCATCAACCCGGTCCAGATCTCGGCGCGCGGCATGGACCCGGCCGAGCTCAAGCGACGGTTCGGCCCGCACGTCGTCTTCTGGGGCGGCGGATGCGACACGCAGAAAGTCCTGTCCAACGGCACGCCGCAGCAGGTCAAGGACGACGTCCGTCGGAACGTCGATCTTCTCGCGCCCGGAGGCGGATTCGTCTTCTGCCCGGTCCACAACATCCTTTCCGAAGTCCCTCCCGAAAACATCCTCGCCATGTACGAGGCGGTCTCAGGATGAACGCGAGTCGCCCTCTCGCCCGTGCTGTGCATATCCCGTACACTGATCGGGTTTGCGGGAGACAGGGTCCACGGGAGGCGTGTGTGTGGCGAAAATGAAAGTCGGACTCATCGGGCTGGGACGAGGCGGATGGCGTATTGCCGGCACCCTGCTGGACAGTACGTGGTGCGATCTCGTCGCCGTCGGCAGCGTCGACCGCACGCGCGTCGAAGCCTTCACCGACGCGCATCCGACGATCACCGGCTACAACGACTTCCGTTCGCTCATCGTCGAAAATCCGCTCGACGCCCTTTTCGTCGCCACCCCGCCCTACCAGCGCAGCCGTTACCTGCCCCTGGCAGCCGAGCGCCGCATCCCCGTCTGGATGCTGTCGCCCGCGGCCCGCACCTTCGAAGAGGCCATCGAGTGGAGCACGCTTTTCGAGAAGGCTGACTGCCCCATCGTCGTCTCGCGCGGCTGGGGCATCGAACCGGAACTCCAGGGCGACGCCATCGGACTCGAACATCTCGGCGATCTGTTTTTCGCCCAAGGCCGTATCACCGTCCACAAACAGGAAAACCTCGAATGGCGCGGCGACATGGAACGTGCCGGCGGAGGCGTGCTCCTCTATCGTGCCTATCCGCTGGTGGACATGCTCGTGCAGGTGATGGGCCTGCCCGCCACGGTCTTCGCCCGTTCGGCCAACATCTCGCGGCCCGGGACCCGTTTCCCGTACGACACGGAGGACACCGCGGCCATGATCGGCCATTACACGGACGGCGCGATCGCGGTGGTCAGCGGCTCGTGGACGACCGGCCCCGATCATGAATCGCTCGACATCTTCGGCCAGGAGGGCAGCCTGTGCATCACGCCCGAAGCGCTCGTCGTGCGCGACAGAGCAAGCGGGCAGACCCGCCAGGAGCTCGCACGCACCGGTGACCCGCTCGCGTTGCAGATCGAGGAGTTCCTCCGCACCCTGGCCGCCGGCGCTCCGTGGCTGAACGGCACGCTGCAACAGCACTTGTCGACCGTCGCCCTCATTCACACCGCGTATCTGTCAGCCTGCACGGGTCAGCCCGAATCCACGCGCACGCTCTTCGAGATGCACAACATCGCGCCCGAGAGGCGACACCCGACGCGACTGCGATCGACCTGACCGTCGCCTGCGGAGATGTCATGACAGCCATACGGGTTCATCTGCTGATCGGCTGCACAGCAAGCGGCAAAAGCGCGGTCGCGTTCGAGCTCGCACGACGGATGGGGGCCGAAATCCTCTCGGTCGACTCCATGAAGATCTATCGCCGTATGGACATCGGCACCGCCAAGCCCACCCCCGAACAGTGCCGGCAGATCCCCCACCACCTCATCGACATCGTCGAGCCCACCGAAACCTACAGCCTGGGGCGGTTCGTGGATGATGCGGACCGCGCGATCCGTGCGATCGACGAACGCCGCCGACCCATCGTCGCCGAGGGGGGCACGATGCTGTTCGTCCGAGGCCTGGTCTCCGGCGTATTCGAGGGGCCCGCAGCCGACCCTGCTTTCCGCAAGCAACTGCGCGACCGGGCGGCCCGCGAGGGTATCGCCGCCCTGCACGCCCAACTCCAGGCGGTCGATCCCGAGGCCGCCGGGCGCATCCATCCCAACGACCTGAGGCGGATCGAGCGCGCCCTGGAGGTCTACGAGACGACCGGCCGACCGATCAGTGCGCTCCAGACGCAATGGGAGGCGTCCCCGGGTTCGCGCTACGATTGCCGGATCGTCGCCTTACGCCGCGATAAGGAGATGACGAGCCGACGGATCAATCTGCGGGTCCGTGCGATGATCGAGGCGGGCCTGCTCGACGAGGTCCGCACGCTCCTGGCCGAGCCCGGCGGGATCGGCCCGCAAGCAGCCCAGGCAGTGGGCTATGCCGAGTTCATCGCGCATCTTCGGGGTGAACTTTCATTCGATGAGGCTGTCGAAAGAATCAAGATCAACACGCGTCGGCTCGCCAAAAACCAGCGTACCTGGATGCGGCGACTGCCCGATGTGCGATGGGTCGATGCGCAGGAGGACGATCCGATCGAACGGATCGCCGATCGGGTCAGCGAGGCGTGGCACGAATCGCATACGTCAGGTCGACCCTGAGACGTGGATCGCGTACGCCCCCTCGAGCAGTCAGCCGGCCTCGACCGCTCTACCGGGTTTCGGCTCGGTAGGGAACCTGTCGGTGGGTCTCCCCCTCCCCGCGAATAGCGATGTTGTTGTATTCGAGCAGCGTCCCCTTCACGCGTTCGAGGTTGACCAGCGCCACGTTGTAGCTCGTGAGCACCTGGAGCAACCCGTTGCGCGAGGCCGCCAACGCCTGGTGGGCATCGAGTTCGACCTGGAGCGACGGCGGATCGAGCCGTTCCATCCGGGCACGCGTCGCCCGCAGCTGTTCCTGCGAAGCCTGCGCGGCGCGGAGGGCCGGCCCGATCTGATCGTAGCTCGTCTGGAGATCGCGGATCGCCTGTTTGACCTCGCGAAGGATGTTTTCGATCTGCGCGCGATGACCGGCGATGGCCTGGGCCTGCTGAAGCCGGGCACGCCGTACAGCCGCCTCGGGCCCGCGGTTGCCGATCGGCCATTCGAAATCCAGGGCGATCACGTACTGGTCGAAATCGCGATCGACCATCTGGCTCCAGGCACTGCCCCAGCTGCCGCCCAACCCGCTGACGAGGTACCGGAACAGCACGTCGAGCCTGGGCAATGCCTGGTTCTTGCTGACACCGATCGCGAGCCGCGTCTGCTCGATGAGGTGGCGTGCCTCATGGAGTTCCGAGCGATGAGCCAGCGCCGCGGCCAATTCGCCCACCTGGTCGATCGCCAGCGGCTCGAGTAGAGGCGCATCGACCGGAATAATCTCCTGGTCCAAGGCCAGGTTGAGATCCGGATCATTGAGCAGCGCCTTGAGCTGGTCCTCCGCGTTACGGACGTCCCGGACGCGCTGAATATAGACCGTCTGCTCCTGTTCGATCCGACTGCGGGTCTGGTTGAGCTGCACGCCGTACACGTCGTAGCCCGCCTCTTTGCGAAGTGTCAGCCATTCCAGGATCGTCTCGAGATTCGACAGGAGTCGCGCTTCGACCGCGAGCCTGCGCCGGGCCTGGTACAGTTGCCAGTAGGCCTGCTCGACATTGAAGATCGTCTCGCGAATCTCCGAGCGGAACCGCTCCATCTGGATCTGGCGGTCGATCTTATGCAGTTCGATCTGGGCACGGTTGAAATCCAGGCCGAACCCCCGCAGCAACGGCTGGCGGATCTCGAAGACGAGGTTGTTCAGGTAGGACGGATTCAACGTGATAAACATGAGGTCGATATCGGATCGCGTCACGTTATAACTGACCGAAACCTGCGCGCCGGTCGAAAGCAGTTTCCGTACGCCGACGTCCCATGTCCTGACGTTGGTTTGACCGGATTGCAACTCCGAGGCCGTCGGTCGGTCCTCTTTATCGATCTGGAAGCGCGTGAAGAAAACCGCATCGAACTGCGCTTCCGCTTCGACGATGCGCGTCGCTTCGATGGCCGGGTGATAGGCATGGAACTGAAGGAAATAATTGTGACGGAGCGCCTTGTGGATCGCATCGGCCAACGAAAGCTCGACGCGCTTTTCATGCGCCAGCGGATCCAGCTTGTCCGTCGTTTCACGGATGAGGCGGTCGTAATCGGCGATCACCGACGCCCGTTCGATCCGCCTTTCCTCTTCGGTCAGCGGACGCTGATCGATGAGTGCCAATTCAGCGTCCCGTTCCTGTTCGAGCGTTCGAACCATCTCCCACGGGTCGGGGATCTGCGAGAAAATCTCGGTCGAACGATCCGCATGGCTCTCGGCCGGGACCTCGAGTCGCGAAGGAACGTCGGTCGCGCCGCCCTGGGCCGACGCCGCCTCCCCGGTTTGCGGCTGATTCGGGTCGGAGGAAGGATTGTCCTGCTGACTGACGCGCGGCCCGCGCCTCGCCGCGATGACAGTCGGCTCGTGCTGGGACGATTCGCAACCGACCGATCCCAGGCACACGAGAATTACCAGCCACTTGCCCGGCTGCCGCCATCTGCTGCCACGCACCATCGTGTCTCCTTGTGCCGCCCGGCATGGACCGAGCACGGGGGGTGTCCGCCCGCTATTCCGGCCGCCGTGCTGCCTGTCAGCCAGATTCGAGCGAGGATCGGTCCATCGCGCCGTCAGCAATTCTAATACCCCCATTAGATGTGTCAAACGCTTTCGACCGATGACCCGGCCTGCCTTTTCCGGTACCATAGCTATCCGGCTCGGAATGTCCCATGTGAAGGCAGCCGGGCCGAGCGAGAGTGCGCGATATGGCGGCCGCTTCCCAGGACAATACTCGGTACTGCCCAGGCGAAGAGCAGATCCGCATCTCCGACGCGATCTGCTTCGGCCGGCAGCGTAACAATTTCCCCAAGTGCAAGGGATGCCCCTTCCGCGATCAGAATGGGCCCGCGGCTGCGATGGTGACCAAACCGCAGCGCAGCGCCTCGTCCGCGGGCAAGCCACCGGCCGAGGAAGCCAATCCCGTGGACGCGCTCTTCAAAGCCAATGACATCCGGGGCCGTTACCCGGATCCGCTCGATGAAGACGTAGCCTGGCGGATCGGTCAGGCTGTCGCCCAGTTCCTGCGGTCCGAGCTTCGCGGGTACGACCGGACCATCCCGGAAAAAGGCACGGTCGTGGTCGGTCGGGACATGCGCAAGAGCAGCCCATCCCTTGCCGAAGCTCTCATCGAGGGGCTCCGTTCGGGCGGCTCGCCGGTCGTGGACATCGGCATGGTGGACACGCCCCAGCTGTATTTCGCGGTCCATCGCCTGACCTGCTGCGGGGGCGTCCAGGTCACGGGCAGCCACAACCCCCCCTCCGAGAACGGCTTCAAGATCTGCAGCGTCAAGGGCCGCCCGGTCAGCGTGGACACCGGCCTGACGAAGGTTTACCGGATCGCTCGCCACACGCTCCGCCACACGGCCGGGCCTTTGGCCGCTCAGACTTCGCTCGACGTGTCGCAGGATTACAAAACGTTCGTCCGGAGCTTTCTTCGCGAGGCTCCCTCCACATACGACGCGGATCAACCCCTCAAGGTCGTCATCGACGCCTCGAACGGGATGGCCGGCCGTGCCGTACCGCTGATCTTCGGTGACATCCCCTGGCTGGAGATCGTCCGTTTGAACTTCGAGCACAACGGCGAGTTCCTTCACGACCCGAACCCGCTGGCCGAGTCGAACCTCTCCCAGCTGTGCGACCGTGTCATCCGCGCGCAAGCCCATCTTGGCGTCTGCTTCGACGGTGACGCGGACCGCATGATTCTGGTCGACCACGAAGGACGCCCGGTCGGTGGCGACCTGGTCACAGCCTTGCTGGCCCCGGTGTTCCTCGACCGCTATCCTGGCTCGACGGTCGCCTATGACCTTCGCAGCTCGCGGGTCGTGCCCGAGGAGATCCGCAAGGCGGGCGGCTCCGCGCGACCTGAGCGTTCCGGCCATGCCTACCTCAAAAAGGCCCTGTCCGACGCGAAAGGATCGTTTGCGGGCGAATTGAGCGGTCATTACTATTTCCGCGACAACGGCTACTGCGATTCGGGAATGATCGCCTTTGCCGAGATTCTGAATCTGCTGACCCGCACGGGCCGATCGCTCCATGAGCTTCTGTCACCTCTCTGTCGTTACGCGAGCTCACCGGAGCAGAGCTTCCGTTGCAGCAACGGCCCGGAGATCATCGACCGCGTTGCCAAGCATTATGCCCACGGCGAGGTCAACTTCCTGGACGGCGTGACGGTCCGCTTCCCGGACTGGTGGTTCAACCTCCGTTCCTCGATCACGGGCCCGTACATACGTCTTCGTATCGAGGCGGCTGACGAGACGATGGTAGCCGCCAAACTCGATGAAGTCCGCGGACTCATCACGTCCAGCGTCCGGCCCGTAGACGATTGACGCTTTTGGCCCTGAAGAAAGCAACCGGATCAACACCCATCAT
>PWPN01000101.1 GCA_003557125.1 Phycisphaerae bacterium
CCGAGCCGCGACCGTGAGGGAGCGATCTTCCTGCCAGCGCATGAACCCTCGTATGGGTGCCACTGGCGGCTTGTCCGCCAGTGCGTTTGCACTCCCGACGGGCGAGACGCCCGTACCACCCTGTGACCACCCCAGTGACCATCCTGTAGCGGCCGCCCCCCGTGGCGGCCGTCCTGTCTGTCACACCGCTTCCTCACGGGCGCGGCTCGGAATATTCACATGCGCGGCTCGGAATAACCCTCACATTGAGAGATCGCATAACACGGTTCAACGTCTTTTCAGAAGAAAACTGTGCAGGGCTGTGCCCGGCCGATACGCGCACAGCAGCGACAGGCCGACCTCCTCGAACAGGGCGGCGAGCGTCTCCGGCGCACGGCGAATGCGTCGCAGCCCTCGCCGCCAGACGGCCGGCAGCAGCGCGTCGGGCAGATACGAGCGGAGCCGATAGCCCCGCGTACGAGGGCGCGTGTCGAACTGGAGGTACGCGATGCCGGTCGGGGCGAGGGCCGCAGCTGTCCGTGCGAGAAGGCGCGCG
This sequence comes from Phycisphaerae bacterium, assembly GCA_003557125.1. Lineage (GTDB taxonomy): Bacteria > Planctomycetota > Phycisphaerae > UBA1845 > PWPN01 > PWPN01. The sequence continues at coordinate 536 of PWPN01000101.1, forward strand.
ATGAGCTCCTGCTGCTCGATGTGCTGGAGGACGAGCCAGCTGTACAGGAAATCAGCGTCGCCGTCAGCCTCCCAGCATTGCTCGACCTGGGCACCCTCGATATTCGGGGTTTCGAAGCGCACGGCGTTGGCCCGGAGCTTATCGAGCATCGTCGGGGCGATATCGACGCCGACGACGCGCGCGAAGCGGTTGGCCATCGGAATCGTCAGCCGTCCGACACCGCAGCCGATCTCGATGGCTTTGCCGTACCCGCTCAGCCAGGGGGCAGACTCTTGCAGGATGGCGTCGGCCTGTTGTCGGCCGGTCGCGAAGAAGCGCTCCATCGACTCCGGACTGCTCTCGGGTGGGTTGCTCGTGAGGATGTAATACTCGGCGTTGGCCTGCGCAAAACGCTCCCATGCCGGGATGTCACCGTCTTGCGTGTCTAGCTTTTGCGGCATGGGTGTTCCGACTCGGCAAACCGTCTCGGCTGTCACGTTGCTACGCATGGGCAATTATGCAGCCCTCAGGCGCACGGAGCAAACGCCCATTGGCATACGCGACGGCAGGATCGACGGGCGAGACGCCCGTCCCACCCTGCCCGTCCCACCCTGCCCGTCCCACCCTGCCCGTCCAACCCTGGATTCGGCATGCGAGCGAGAGGCTATGCACCCGTGTTCAGGAGGCAGGCGACGCGGACGGCGAGGTCTGGCGCCGGCGACGGCGGGGGGGCTGAAAAACGACGTCGTCCATGCGGAACCGTTCGGATTCCACCGCGACGGTTTTTCGCTGCACGCCGAGAGTCTCGTGCCAGAACTCCACTTCGTACGTGCCCGGCGACAGGCCCTTCACGACGGCCCGCCCCTTTTTGTCGGTCAGTGCGAAAAACGGGTGCCCGACGACGTGACAATAGCCAAGCTCCCACGGATGCACGTCGCACTCGAGATGGAACGTTTCGGCGAATTCGAAGGTGATCCGTTTGGTGGAATTCTCGGGCATGTTGAAGCTGAATTCCGGGTTGAGCTTCGGGAAGCCGTGCGGCACTTCGAGCGTCCGCGCGCTGTTGCGGAACTCCAACGGCTGACCGACCTGCACGCCCACGATCCGGGGGATGAACTTGCAATTCTGGTCCATGACAGCGGGCTTTTCCGGTACGGGCCACGTGCGCCCCTCGGGCAACCCCTCGCGGACGACCACGAAAACGTTCTGAAGGGCGCCGTCCTCGCCGACAAGCAGACTGTCATCGAGCAGCGGGTCGTTTCGGAACAGCCGGGCGCAGTAGGGGTCATCGCTGCAGTCGAGGACCAGCGGCTCGGGCACATCACCCTCGTACCGGCAGCGCACGAGCAGGCCTTCGGGTGATTCGTCCCGCTCGCGCTCCCGCTCGCGGTCCCGTTCCTGCTCCCGCTCCGCCAGGCCCGAGCGGGCGAGTAGGCCTCCCAGCGATACACCGGCTGCGGCAAGGAACCGCCTGCGGCTCATCCATTCGAAGGGCTGCATGTCGTTTTCTCCGCACGTACCGGCAGATCGGGGAAATCTCACTGCCTTGGCGCGTCAAATCTTTGGCTTATGCCATTGTGCGAAAACCGATCGCGCAGGGCAACCCGCCCGCGGTCAGTCCGCGCGCCCAGCTTCCGAGACATTGCCGATACGCAATGTCCGAGCTAACTTCTAAGGATGCATACGAACAGTCAAGGAGGACATCGGCCGCTGACGGTTGAGGTATTGCAGCACGGCTGGAGACCTCGCCGTGTGGGCCGTCGTATCGTGACCGTCGATGAAACGGAGAGCACGAATACGCTTGCGATGCGGATGATCGATGAGCCCGATGCGGACGGCCTGGTCATCCTGGCCGAAAGGCAGGTGGCCGGGCGAGGTCGACTCGGCGCGACGTGGCTGTCGCCTCGCGGTGCCAGCGTGCTGTGCAGCGTGCTCATCCGCTCCTCTACGGACATGCAGAGCGAAGCGGCTGCGGATCACGAGGAACAGAGTGGCATCTCGGCATGGCTGACGCAGGTGTCGTCGGTGGCCGTGTGCGAAGCGATTCGCCGTGCGACGGGCATTTACGCTGCTATCAAATGGCCCAACGACATCCGGGTCAACGGCAGAAAGCTCGGGGGAATTCTGATCGAATCCAGGATGCTGCCCGACCGCACGCGCGGCTGGGTCGTCGGGATCGGGATCAACTGCCTCCAGCACGAGGCCCATTTTCCGGAGGAGTTACGGCCCACCTCCACCTCGCTGGAATTGGAGGCGCGGGATCCCGTCGATCGGATCGCCGTCGCACGGGAACTGCTCATAGCGTTGGATGACTGGCTCGTTGCGGACACATGGGGCCGTACCGCCCAGGCCCATTCCGCGTGGATGATCTGGGCCGAACCGATCGGCCAGCGGGTCGCCCTTGAACGTGAAGGCAGACGTTATACGGGCTGGAGCGTGGACGTCGACCCGGCTGGAGGGCTCATCGTGCGTCTCGAGAGCGGTCAGCTCGAATGGTTCGACCCGATGCGCACGCGCTGGTTGTAGGGCTGTAGGCCTTTTGGGGTTCGTACTCGGCACCGGACGGCCTGTGGACGCCGCGAGGTGCGTCTTTTAGCATGCGACCCATGGGGGTCCGGCCGGGGGTGCGGCGGCCCAACCGTATTCGACGAAAACGCCATACAAGAGAAGAACGTATGTTGGCCACACGCCTCCTGCTGGGATCGCTGATGATTGTTGTCGTGGCGGGGCTGGCGGCCCTGGACATCGCTGTTTCCTCGCCGGCGGCGGACTCGGCCATGCACGGTGGGAAAGCCTGGTGGGGTTGGCCGACGGTCCTCGTGATCGCGCTGCTCGGCGCCCTGGCAGCCCTGGAGCTGTCCGTCATCCTGCGGAGGGGCGGCGAATCGCCGGTCACCTGGTGGGCGGTGCCGGTGACGGTCGGACTGATCGTTTCACCCTGGGTGGGTCACCTCCTGGAAACGCGCATGACAGGCGCCGAGTTGCTGGGCGTTGAAATGACGAGCAACCTGGCGGTCTTCCCGGGTTGTCCCACGGTGTTCTGGCTGACCGGCGGATTTCTGGGAACGTGCTTGGCCGTCATGGCACGCAAAAGGACGGAGGGCGCGATCCGGGCGATCGCCTCGACGACGCTCGTTTTCACTTATGCGGGCCTGCTCGGGTCGTACCTGGTGCGTATCCGCGGTCTCGATCCGGGCCCGGGCGGAGCCCTGCTCTTGCTTTATGTCATATTCGTCATCAAATCGTGCGACATCGGCGCCTTTCTGGTTGGGCGTAAATTCGGCAGGACCCCCTTGGCTCCCTGGCTGAGCCCCGGTAAAACGGTCGAGGGGTTCGCCGGGGGTGTGGCGCTGTCATGCGCCTTCGCCCTCCTGTTCTGGCTGGCCTGGGAGCGGTGGGGCGGCCCCAGGTTCGGCACCCCGCATTTAACGTACGTGCAGGCTCTTTTATTTGCGGTGCTCATGGCGACAATCGGCCATCTCGGGGATCTCGTCGAGTCGATCTTCAAGAGGGATCTGGGCGTAAAGGATTCCGGGCACGTGATGCCCGCGTTCGGAGGGGTTCTGGATATCCTGGACTCACCCTGGTTTGCGGCCCCCTTGGCCTGGTGGATGCTGACATTGTTCGGCCGTATGGGCTAAAATCATGAGATGGCCGCTATGGGGAATTGACGCACCGGTGGTGCGAAATGATAGCGGCTATTTATCGGGAGTAAACAAAGTACCTTGGAACTGACTATTACGCTGGACGATGCGAGCAGGCGTGCCGCTCTGTTCGGTTCAGGGGACAGGCATCTGCGACTGATCCGATCGACGCTCGGCGTGCAGATTTCCGCCCGCGACTCGTTGGTGAAGCTGAGCGGAAGTACGCAGGCGGTGGGCCAGGCGGCGACGGTGCTGGAAGAGCTTCAACGTGTGCTTCGCGAGCAGAATTCATTGGACGACGAGCAGGTCTCGGAAGTCTTGAAGCATACGGTGCGCGCCGAAGAGGCCGAGCTCGCCGGCGACGATGTCATCGACGTTTATCTTCGCCATACGATCATCCAGCCCCGTACGGAAGGGCAAACCGAGTATGTTCGCGCCATCCGCGACTATGACCTTGTTTTCTGCGTCGGCCCGGCGGGGACGGGAAAAACCTACCTTGCGGTCGCGATGGCGGTGTCCATGCTCAAGGTGGGCCGTATCCAGCGGATCGTTCTCGTTCGGCCGGCTGTGGAGGCGGGCGAAAAGCTCGGCTTCCTGCCCGGTGACATGCAGGCGAAGGTCAACCCCTATTTGCGGCCGTTGTTCGACGCGATGCACGACATGATGACGTTCGAGCAGATTCGGCGCTTCATCGCCAACGACGTGATCGAGGTGGCGCCGCTGGCGTTCATGCGCGGCCGCACGCTCAACAACTGCGCGGTCATTCTGGACGAGGCGCAGAATACGACGCGTTCGCAGATGCTGATGTTTTTGACGCGATTGGGGCATCACAGCAAAATGATCGTCACGGGTGACGACAGCCAGATCGACCTGGCCGACCCGGAAGCTTCAGGCGTGACCGATGCCCTTCGACGGCTGCGAGGCCTCGAGGGGATGTCCATTGTGCGACTGCAGCCCCGAGACATCGTCCGGCATCCGCTTGTCAATAACATTGTGGCCGCCTACGCCCCGGACAAGGCGAATGGACGCGGTTGACCCATGAAATAAGCGATCAGTTCGAAAAGGGAGCGTTTGTAGAGTAACCCGATCGAGGTTTTTATCGAACCGTGCGATCCCGCAGTCAGTTTGGAGCTGGAACGAGACGATAGAGATCAGGTGCCCGTACCGAGTTGTCGACGCGGCGCAGGGTGCATCTGGCTGAGCGAGCGATCCCATTGACACAGCGTCACCGCTTTGAAGAGGCAAGCTGTGTTGATTTTCGATGGTGGAACCGATGGCCAACGGCAAGCCGAAAACAAGGAATCGAGGCGACTTCCGACGGATGGATGCCCGCCGCCAGTTCAGCGAACGTCGAAATTCGCTGCGGCGCAGGCTTTTCGAGCACGCCCATCCCGGTTCGGTTCTCATCTGGTGCGGGTTTTACGCGGTCATCCTCGTGATCCTGCTGGCCGGTGCCGCTGCGATGCCCTGGCACCTCAATCAATATGTCGAGCAGGATATCGTGGCGCGGGTGGACTTCGAGGTCGAGGATCCGGTTCGTACGGAGCAGGAGCGCCAGGTGGCCGCCTCGCAGGCGCCCGACGTGTATGTGCGCAACGCGGCCTTGCTCGTCCAGATCCGCAACCGGCTGAACGAAGCGCTTGCCTTGGCCGGCGCAACCGATGGCGATGTGGGCGCATTGACCGAACAACTCGCGGCGGCTGGATGGGTGCTCGACGAACCAAGCGCCAAAGCCTTGCTCGACCATGCTTCGGATGATGAGAGAAGCGCCGCCTTCGAACAACTCGTCAACCGGCTGATCGACGAGCTCTCACAGAGGCGGCTCGTCAATCGGCCCGATCCCCACGTGCGTCCCGAGACGCCCCGCACGAGTATTCTTCGGCCGGCAGATCCCGAGCACGGGGACGGCATGGAGGTACTGACGAGTCAACTGCGGTACGTGGAGGATACGCGTGCCGTCCGTCAGATTGCTGACGACACAGCCAACCGGGTGATGCCCGAACCGCTTCGCGCGCCCGTGGCCGAGCTCATTACTGCCAGTATTCTCGGGCTGCCCTCCACGGATGCCAGCCCACCGGCCGCGGTGGCCGGCGGCGAGGCCGAACCGGTATGGCGCTACAGCCCGGAGGCGACGCTGGCCGCTGTCCAGCAGGCACGCGCCGACGTGGAGACCTATCGCGTCCGGTACGAACAAGGGGCGGTTCTCGTTCGCGGAGCCTCCGGTACCGTGCTTTCCGCGGCCGAGTTGGACGTGCTGCGACGTGAACATCAGGCTTATCTCGAGGCGGCCCGGGCGGACCCGGACCTCTGGCGGGAGCGTTTTCTATCCCAGGCGGGACTGGCTGTCATTCTTCTGCTCGTGACGGCCGGCTTGGGAATCTACACACTCCGTTATCAGCATCGGATTCTTCAGAAGCCTGCCCGGACGCTGGGGCTGACCGCGTTATTGACGCTGATCGTGCTCTGCAGCCGATTGACGATGGCAGTGCCCGAGTTTTCGGTCGGGTTTGTGGTCATGGCCGGCTTGCTGCTGACCATCGCCTACAACCCGCGTTTCGCCTTCGGCGCGGTCGGCATGCTGGCGCTGCTGGTCGTTCTGGCGACGGGGCGTAACCTCGGTCTGTTCTTTATTTTGATGGCGTCGGGCACGACGTCGATCTTCTGGCTGCGGGATGTGCGCTCGCGGTCCAGGATCATCGCCGTGGGATTGGCTGCGGCTGCGGCGGCCCTGCTCAGTTCGCTGGCTGTGGGATTGTACGAAGGCCAGAATCTCAAATACATCTTCGAGCATGCGGCTGCCGCGACGGGCTCTGCCATCTTTGCGGGCTTTCTCGTGCAGGGATTTCTTCCGCATTTCGAAAAGCTTTTCGGCATTGCCACGAGCATGACGCTTCTGGAATGGTGCGACGCCAGTCGGCCGTTGCTCCGCCTGCTTGCCCAGCAGGCACCGGGCACGTACAGCCATGCGCTTGTCCTCAGCCAGATATGCGATGATGCGGCCGAGAGCATCGGGGGGAACGGTCTGCTCGCCCGTGTGGGGGCGCTCTATCACGACATCGGCAAGATCACCAAGCCCGACTATTTCGTGGAGAACCAGGAAGCCCGCATGAGTCGGCATGACCGTCTCTCGCCGACGATGAGCCTTCTGGTCATCACGGGGCACGTCAAGGACGGCCTGGAACTGGCCCGGGCTTACGGGCTGCCGCGCGTGCTGCACCAGTTCATCCTCGAGCATCATGGGACAACGGTGGTGCGCTATTTCCATCACGTCGCCAGCGAAGCGGCCGCCCGCACAAGCACGGGGCGACACGACCGGGAAGTCGCCGAAAGCGAATTCCGCTACCCCGGTCCCAAGCCGCGGTCGCGTGAGTCGGCCATCCTCATGCTCGCCGACGGTTGCGAAGGTGCCGTGCGGGCACTCGATGAGGCGACGGCCGGCCGTATCGAGAGCACGGTGCACCAGGTCGTGATGGCCCGCCTGTCCGACGGGCAGTTCGACGACTGCGATATCACGCTGCGTGAACTGCACATCATCGAAGGATCCATCGTCAAAAGCCTGGCTGCGATTCACCACGGCCGTATCAAGTATCCCAAGGCCAAGGCCTCGGCCGATGCGGAGCGGGCGGCTGAGCCCGCGGCCCCGAAATCCTCCGGCGAGACGCCCGCCATGGCCGAGCAGTCGGAGGTTGCGGGGAAATCCGGCAAGGCCGATCGACCGGCCGATACGCAGCCTTCATCGGAGGTAGCACGTTCTCAGTGAACGAAAAGACCCATCCATCCGGCAAGTCTGAAAATGGCCGTCGCATTACCGTCCGCCAGTTGAAGAAAACCCCCGGACTGACCGCGCCGTCTATCGTTCGGGCCGTGCGCGCTGCCGCCGGGGAACAGCCGATTCATGCCGTCAGCGTGATTGTCACCGACGATGCGACGTTGGCAGCTCTTCATGGGTGCTTTCTGGAGGACCCGTCCCCGACGGACGTGATGGCCTTCGATATGAGCGGGCCGGAGACGCCGACCGGTGCGATCGACGGCGAAATCGTCGTCTCGGCCGATGCGGCTGTCCGCATGGGCCGTGAGTTGAGTGTCGAAGCCCGCCAGGAAGTGTTGCGCTACGTTATTCACGGCATGCTGCACTTGTGCGGCCGACAGGATGCCACGCCGGCACAGCGGCGGCGCATGCGGCGCGACGAGGATCGGATCCTGGAGGAGATCGGACGCACGGGACGCGAGCAGGGCCGTCCGGCATCCCGAGTCCGTCGTGGAACGGACAGGGCGGGGCAGCCTTCCAAACGAAGGAGGCGAGGATAACAGTGTCCACTGCCGAGCTCTGGCTGAGTGTGGCTCTCATGGCGGTCATCTGCTTTGTGACGACGGCGCAGATCGCGATCCGGCACGTGTCCCGCGCGCAGCTGGTCGACAAACTCGAAAAGAGCGGCAGAGAGCATTGGCCGGACCGATTGTCAGCCCACCGTGACGAACTGTTCTTTTGCACGTCGGTCGTCCGGATCGGGGCGATTCTCGCGCTGGTCCTGGTCGTCGCGCGTTTTTACGGGATCGAGGCGGCACCCTCTCCGACAGTGCAATACCTTGCGGTCTTTGTCACGGCTGCGTTTCTTCTGACCGTCAGCGGAGTGACGTTACCCAGTGCCTGGGCACGGTACGGCGGGAGCGGGTTTCTCAGCTGGACATTGCCGATCC
>PWPN01000336.1 GCA_003557125.1 Phycisphaerae bacterium
CCGCGACACGCTGCCGCTCGACTGAGCCGCACGGGTGGTGCACGGGACCGGTCACGGTGGCCGCGCCCGGCGATGGTCCAAGGGGATGAATGAACACGATGTGCCCGAACGATTCGAAACCAACGACGTGTTCGCGCCAGAACGCGCCGTCGCCTTCGGCGGAACCCGACCGTCCCTGGACGCGGCGCGACCTGCTGATCCGCGGCGGACAGACGGTGGCAGCCGCCGGCCTGGCGGTGGGCGCGGGGGCGTACCTTTACGATGCCGTCGGCGATGCGGGCCTCCAGCAGCCCGAGCCGATCACGCTCAAGGACTATTTCGCGGCCGTCGACTATTCGCCGGCAGGGCCGCGCATGGGGATCGGCTACGGACACGCTGAGTCCATCGACGACCCCGAGGCGGTGCGGCGAATGGTCGCTGCGGCTGTGGGCGGGCTCGACGCGCAGGGGATGGGCCGTTTCATCGCCCGCGGGGACGTGGTCATGGTCAAGCCGAACGTCGGCTTCGGGCGCAGCCCGCAGATCGGCGCGACGACCAACCCGCAGGTCGTGGGCGCGGTCGTGCGTCTCTGCTTCGAGGCCGGCGCGAGCCGGGTCATCGTGGCCGACAACCCGATCGAGAATCCGCCGGCATGCTTCGCCCAGAGCGGTATCCGCGAGGCGGCCGAGAGTGCCGGCGCTTCGGTCGCGATCCATTCGAGCGCCCAGGATCGACTCGTGCAGATCCGTCCGCACGCGCCGGACGCACGCCGGGGCGAGGCGCTGGGCTCCTGGCCGATCTTCTACCCGCCGCTGGCAGCGGCCGACAAAGTGATCGGCGTCCCGGTCGTCAAGGATCACAATCTCTGCAACGCCACGATGTGCCTCAAAAACTGGTACGGCCTGCTCAGCGGGCGACGCAACCAGTTCCACCAGGCGATCCACGAGATCATCAGCGACCTCGGCCTCATGATGAAGCCGACGCTCGTCGTGGTCGACGGCACGCGCGTCATGATGCGCAACGGGCCGACCGGCGGGCGACTCGATGACGTGCGGATCGGCGGCGTGCCCGGCCGACCGCTCGTGCTGGCGTCGGTCGATCAGCTCGCAGCCGACTCCTGGTGCCTTCAGAAGCTGCTCGGTCGCGACCCGGCGGCTGTGCCCTATCTCGACCTGGCGTGGCAGAAATTCGGAAACGATCCGAGCCGACTCGTCGTGCCCACGTGGCTGGAGTACGAACAGCAGGGCAAGATCGTGGAGACTACCCTGTAATTGACAGACCACCCTGTAACTAACAGACCACTGTCATTGACCGGCCCGAATGCGGCCCTGCGTAGGGAGCGGTGACCCGATGCGAATCACCACGGTACGAATCATTGTTCAGGCGATCGTCTTCGCGTTGTTCCTGGCGTTCGTCTTCGTAACGACCTTCGCGAACCTCGATCGCGTCCCGGCGCTGGCGTTCTGGGTGAACAAGTTCCTCGAGATCGACCCGCTCATCGGCGTCTCGACCGCCCTGGCGACGCACACCGTCTACCGGGGGCTGCTCTGGTCGCTCATCCTGATCGTGCCCACCCTGTTTCTGGGCCGATTCTTCTGCAACTGGATCTGCCCGTTCGGGACGATGCACCATTTCACGGGCTGGTCGATCGGCGGCCGCAAGCCCGTTCAGCGGATCGAGGCGAACCGCTACCGGTCGGCGCACGCGATCAAGTACTACGTGCTTATTTTCGTGCTCGTGGCGGCTGCGTTCGGCAGCCTTCAGATCGGCCTGCTCGATCCGATCGCCCTGCTCCATCGATCGTTCACAGCCGCTCTGCTACCGGCCATGAACATGCCCCCGAAGCTGGCCGAGATCTTCGGCGATCCGAAGCTCCACCAGCTCAGCTGGCTCATCGGATTCCTGATCTTTTTCCTGGTGGCCTTGAACCTTGTGATCCCACGCTTCTTCTGTCGCGTGATCTGCCCGCTCGGCGCGATGCTCGGGGTATTCAGCCGGTTTTCGCTCTGGCGTATCGACCGCGACCCGGCCAAGTGCAACAACTGCAACCAGTGCCTGAAAAACTGCGAGGCTGCCTGCGACCCGCACACGCAGCTCCGCAAGAGCGAATGCTTCGTCTGCTTCAACTGCGTCGAGGACTGCTCCCGCGGGGCCTTGCGGTACGCGTTCCTCCCGAACCGCAGCCGCGAGGTCACCTGGCCCGACGTGCCGCGCCGCCGTGCGATTTTCGCAGCCACCGTCGGCGTGCTGTTCTTCCCCTTCGCGAAACTCAGCGGCCGAACCACGCGCGACTTCTCCTCCAGGGCCATCCGCCCGCCGGGCTCGGTCGAAGAGCGCGAATTTCTCGCCCGCTGCATCAAGTGCGCCCAGTGCATCCGCGCCTGCCCGACGAACGTGCTTCAGCCGGCCGGCATGGAGACCGGCCTGGAAGGGCTCTGGACGCCCGTCATGAACTACCGCGTGGGCTACTGCCAGCTGACCTGCACCGCCTGCGGCCATGTCTGCCCGACGGGCGCGATCCAGCGTCTCAGCGTCGACCGGAAAATGGGCGTCGGCACATACCGCGACGAAGGGCCCGTCCGCATGGGGACCGCCCATTACGACCTCGGCCGTTGCCTGCCCTGGGCCAAAAATCTCCCCTGCGTCGTCTGCGAAGAAGTCTGCCCAGTCTCGCCCAAAGCCATCCACACGGAATACAGACAGATGCTCGTTCGTGACGGCAAAAAGCAGGTCCGGGCCGCGACGGCTACGACGGTCAGCCTCCTGAACGACCCGACGCCCGGCCAGGTTCTCGGCGAACCGACCGCGCTGGAGCCCGGCCAGTTTCGCGGCGACCCGACCGTCACGTACCACGTCCGCATTTTCCACCGCGATGGAAGGTTCGAAACGCACCGCATCCTCGATAACGACGTCGATACCTTGCTGGTCGGCCAGCTCGACGCTGCCAGCGGCCAACTCGTCCGCGGCGTCGCCTGGGATCGTGCCCCCCAGCGCGGGCAGGTGGCTGCGATTTATATGGAGTTGAAAGTCCCCAAGATCGATACGGAACAGTGCATCGGGTGTGGCATCTGCGAAAAAGAGTGTCCGATCGTCGGCGACCGCAGAGGCGTCTACGTGACGGCCGAGGGCGAGACGCGCTCGCAACACTACGGCCAGGAAGACCGTAACCGGTCGCTACGGCTCATCAAATAGTTGACGGAAGTGCAAAGACGGCACACGAAAAGCCCGACGATATAAAAAAAGAATGCGCTTCAGAAACGGCTGTTGCATCTGGCAGAAAAACTTCAGCCTTTTATGAATTGCAGAATGTGCGGCGCTTTTACTGGACTTATTCGAACTTGCTATAAAAAAATAAGACAGAAAAGGCGATAAGTATGTAGTAAGTAGAGCAGCGTTTCTTCGCGTTCTCCTGTAGTGGCCGACTCTGCGAGGCGGCTGCTCTTCCAGGCGGCGACAGGCTGGCGCGACTTGGCCGTCCGGATAAAACGCTGTTGCAGGGAGGCACCGAACGGAGCGGGAAAAAGCCGGCGGTGATCGTGTCGTTTTGACCCGACGCCCGGCAAGGCACCCCGCGCCCGAATTTCTAAGGCGGGAGATCGAATGCGAACTGTTGCACACGTAACGCACGAGGCGATTCAGAAATACGGCGGCATCGGCACGGTCCTCGAGGGGTTGCTGACCAGTGGGCCCTACCGCGAGGCGGGCATGCGCTCGATCCTGGTCGGCCCGCTTTTCCCGGCACCGGACGGCCGTCATCTCGGATCGACCGGCCAGGTGCTCTACAGCAGCCGCGATCACATCATCTGTCCGGATGTGGGCAAGACGCTCGACCGCGTCGTTCACCACTTTCACACCCCGATCGTCTACGGTCGCCGCACCTTCACCAGTCCCGACAGCGGCGCGACCGCCGAGCCGGAAGTGCTGCTGATCGATGTGTCGCGGATGAACCTGAACCGCGTCAACGAGTTCAAATGGCAGCTCTGGGAAGGGTTCGGGATCGACTCGACGCGCTACGAGTCTTCGTGGGAATACGACATGTACCTGCGGCTCGCGCCGACGACGCTGGCCGCCCTCAAGGCGCTGGGTGCGATCGACGGCGACAACGACTGCGCGGTCGTCGCGCACGAGTTCTTCGGCATGCCCGCGGCCCTGGCGGCGATGCGGGATCCGTCCCCGAAGTTCCGCAGCATCTTTTATGCCCACGAGGTCGCCACGATGCGGCGGATCGTGGAAGGGCTGCCCGGCCATGACGTCGCGTTCTACAACGCGCTGTCGTCTTCGATCGCCCGCGGACGGTACCTCACCGACGTGTTCGGCCCGCAGGACGGCTATTACCGTCACGCGCTCGTGCAGGCGGCGCGCCACTGCAACACGATCTTCGCCGTGGGCGAAGCGGCGGCCAAGGAACTCCGCTTCATGGGGCCGGAGTTCGCCGACGTCGACATTCGCACCACGTACAACGGGATCCCCTCGGAAGGGATCGACTTCACGCAGCGCCGCGCGAGCCGTGAGTGCCTCCAGGACTATGCCCAGACGCTGCTCGGGGATCGGCCCGACTACGTCTTCACGCATGTGGGACGCATGGCCACCAGCAAGGGTTTCTGGCGGGACCTCCGCGTGCTCGCCCAGCTCGAGCCGATGTTCCGCGAAGAAGGGCTGTCGGCTGTGCTGTTCGTTCTCTCCACGGAGCTGCCCGGCCGTCGTCCTTCCGACATCCGCCACATGGAGCGTGCGTGGCATTGGCCGGTCGTGCATCGCGAGAAAGAGCCGGACCTTTCCTGGGGCGAGGCCGCCTTCTATCAGGGCGTGCAGGAGTTCAACGCGCGCTGCCGTCAGATCAAGGTCATCCTCGTCAACCAGTTCGGATGGGAACGCCACCTCTGCGGCGAGCGGATGCCCGAAGAGATGCAGCTCATGGACATTCACCGCGGCAGCGACCTGGAGTTCGGCCAATCGACCTACGAACCGTTCGGCATCGCGCACCTCGAACCGCTCACATACGGTGCGATCTGCGTGCCATCGAACGTCTGCGGCTGCGTCGGGTACGTCCAGGCGGTCATCGGCGCCGAGTCGACGCCGAACGTCATCGTGGCCGACTACTGCGACCTCGGCGACGAGCAGCGCGAACCGAAAGGCTGGCTCAAGCTGACCCAGCGCCAGCGCGAACGCCACGAAGCGCATGTGGCTGCGTCCGTGGCCGGGAGAATCTTCAAGACGTTACCGCGCGATGAGCAGGCGATGCGCAGCCTGATGGAAAGCGGGTATGAGCTCGCCCGTCGGATGAGCTGGGACGTCGTGGCCGAGGATTACGTCCTGCCGGGCATCAACGATGTGTGCCGTCGCACCGCCAGCGCCGAGTCGGCGTGAAACCCCGGCGGGTCGCATGTTGTCACATGCCCGCTCTCCAGCGGGCATAGCCGGGTGTTACCGGCGGTTGTGCGCCAGTGCAATGGACTTCGTGTTTCGGTGAGCAGTGTTTCGCGAAGAACGGTCGCTGCAGATCTCACGCAAAGTCGCGAAGACCGCAAAGGCAATAACTGACATCTTTCTTGTCGCCTTGGCGTTTTTTTTTCTTCTCTCTCTGGGTCTCTGCGTCTCTGCGTCTCTGCGTCTCCGCCTGAGCCTTATCTCTTCTCTTCGCGCCTTGCCGCTTTTGCGTGAGCCTTTCCCATCTCATGCCAGCGCGACGGGATCGACATCGATCAGCGTATGCGCATCGGTCAGCTTCAAGACATGCTCGACCCGAAGTCGATCGATCACTTCCATGAGTCGGCCGGCATGTGCGGCCCGGACAAGAAGATCGAAGCGGTACTCGTTTCGCAACCGGGCAAGCGGCGCACTTTGCGGGCCGAGCACGTCGGCCGGCAGACCCTGATCCGTCACGAACGCACGGATCGCGTCGGCCAGCCGCTGCGCCTCCTGGAGACCCTGCACCTGGCTGCGGTGACGGACGACGATGCGCGCCAGACGGGCAAAGGGAGGCCAACCGATGCGTTTGCGGATGGCCAACTCGTGGCTCACGAACGATTCGTAATCGTGATGCAGCGCGCATTGCACCGCCGGGTTCATCCCGGCCAGCGACTGAACGACGACCCGTCCGCCCGACTCGGCCCGCCCCGCACGACCGGCGACCTGCGTCACGAGCTGAAAAGTCCGTTCCGCGGCCCGAAAGTCGGGGATCGCCAGCGTCGTGTCGGCGTTGACCACGCACACGAAACTGACCGACGGAAAATCGAGCCCCTTGGCGATCATCTGCGTGCCCACGAGTACGTCGAGCTTGCGGTCGGACAAATCGCGCAGCAGCGTTTCGTAGTCGCGCGCATGGTGCATCGTGTCGCTGTCGGCACGTGCGATGCGGGCGGCCGGGAACTTGCGGCACAGCTCCTCCTCGACGCGCTGCGTACCCATCCCCCAGCGCACGAGCTTACCGTTGCACGACGGGTCCCCGCACCGCGTCGGCACGACCATGCGCGCCTGGCAGTAGTGGCACATCGCTTTGCCGGTCGTCTGATGAAACACGAGGTAGACGCGACAGTTCGGGCAGACGATCGGCTGACGGCACCGCGCGCAGACAAGATAGCTCGCATAGCCGCGACGATTGAGCAGAAAGACCGCCTGTCGACCGCGATCGAGCGTCTCTTCGAGAAGATGCGTGCTGCGGTTCGACAGCAGCTGAATCCCCTTCTGGGCGCGCGCTTCGTAGCGCATGTCGATGAACTCGACATCCGGCATCGGCAGACCGCCCACGCGGGTCGGGAGCGTGATCTTCTCGAAATGCCCGAGCCGCTCGCAGTTGTGCCAGGTTTCCAGCGACGGCGTAGCCGAACCCAGCACGACCGGGATCGACGCGAGCTGTCCGCGTTTGATGGCTACGTCGCGCGTGTGGAAACGCGGCGCCTGAAGATTCTTGTAGCTGGACTCCTGCTCTTCGTCGATCACGATCAGCCCGAGGTCCGGACAGGGCGCGAAGACCGCGCTGCGCGTGCCGATGACGACGCGCTTGGTCCCGGCAGCGATGGCCGACCAGGTGAGCGACCGCGCCGAGCCCGTCAGGCCGCTGTGAATGACCGCCACGTCCTGAAAGCGGCTGGCGAGCCGGTCGAGCAGCTGCGTCGTCAGCGCGATCTCGGGCACGAGCAGGATCGCCTGCCGTCCCTGCGCGAGCACGTGGCGCATCGCGCGGATGTAGACCTCCGTCTTGCCGCTGCCGCTCACACCGTACAGCAGCACGCACCGGAACGCGCGTTCGTCGGCCAGCGCGTTGATACGCGTGATGGCCCGTTGCTGAGTCTCCGTCAATTCGAACGACGGCTCGCAGGCAGGTTGATCGAAGTTCGGCGGCGGCGCGGGGACGCGGCGGGTCGCGACCTCCACGATCCCCCCCTTCACGAGCCCGTTCAGGACCGATCGGCCCGCGTCGGCCTTTTCGAGCAACGTCTGCTCGTCGAGGCCGGCCGGATGGGCAGCCAGCAGCTCGAGGATCGCCCGCCTTTTCACTGAAAGACGCGGTTTTTCGACGCCTGTGGCATCCGATCGGAGTCGGCACGTGCGAACCGTCTTGAAGCCGCGCTGGTTTCGGATCGCTTCCGGGACCATGGCAGACAATGTTCGCCCGAGCGGACAGGCGTAATAGTGCGCGATCCATTCGCCCAGTGCCAGCAACGCATCGTCGATGAGCCGATCGTCATCCAGCACCTGGAGAATCGGTTTGAGCGTGCTCGTCCAGCGCTCATGGGCGACAGCCATGCAGAACGCCGGTGTCGGCCGATCGGACGCGCCGAAGGGCACGACGACGCGCTTGCCGGGCGCGATGACGTTCACCAGAGCGTCGGGAACCGCGAAGGTGTAGGGCTTGTCGATCGGCACAGTCAATGCGACGCGGGCGACGGGCCCGACGCGCATCTCCGGCGCTTCGGTCCACAAGTGGTCGGATCGCGATGGGGGGGACGTGCCCATGGACGCGAGTATACGCCGAGGCGAACCCGCGTGCAGCGCGGTTGGCCGGCGCAGGGCGGGAAAAGTCGGGAAAGGATGCGCTCCGTACAGCGGCTCGGGGGCGCCCGACACAAAGAGCCGCAGGCTTGAAGCCTGCGCGGTTTTCCATGCCGTGTGAGCGCCGCGTAATCGTGAATATTCATTTAGGACGCATCGAGCCGGACTCGGATCAAAGGCCTATCCCTGGGGTCGGCCATCTGAGACTGGCGAACGGCCCGAAACGTGAGGCGTTTCATCGACGTCGCGCGTTACCAGACTCGGGTGCGCGATACGCTCGTCCTGCCCGTCGCCGAGCTGACGCGCTTGCCACACAAGGGCCAGACACCACAGACTGCTGGCTACCAACACCACCGACATCAACCAACTTCGGATACGCATTGCCCCCCCTGTGATGTACGATTCGAGCTTTTTCCCCTGCACGGAGACGGGAAAACACGCGTCACTACATGAGGTGCGCCTCCATGTCAAGCATATGCTGCCCGGGCGCGCAGATGGCGGGAGAGACTGTCGGTGATGAATTGATTGACCTGCACGGCATGGGTCATGTTGATCAGGTGGCCCCCTTCCTCGATGACCACGTCGGGGCGCAGCTGCCTGATCGGAATGACGCGATCGAGTCGGCCGTGCACGTGATAGACGGGACACGCGGGCTCGGCAGCGCCGCGCCACCCGAGGATCATCCGGGCTGTGCGCCGTACGAACGGGACCGAGATCCGCTGTGCCATGTCATGGATGAGCTCGAACTGTTCGGTGTCGAGGTTCTCGAGGCCCGCCAGCAGTCGGCTGCTCGTCGCGCACCGTCGGCGGATCAGAACGTCCGGCAGCAGACGGGAGACGAGCTCGGCCCCGTAGTAGTAACGTGGGATGGCTGCA
>PWPN01000307.1 GCA_003557125.1 Phycisphaerae bacterium
CGACGCCTCTCACGCCCACGAGGCCACCGAAACGATCTGCCGTCACATCCTGGACAGCGGTTCGGGCAACATCGTCCAGCGTCATACCGCGGAGGTCGCCCTGGCCGGCGCGATGTTGAAAAGCGGTCAGATCACCGATGCCGTGAGCGCTGTCGACAGTCTTTCCCGCAAAGAGCTGCCCGGGCCGCTCCGCGCGCAGGTCGAGTTGCTCGCCCTGTTCCGTGAGGTCACGATGGGGCATCCCGACGAGAGCGTCGCCAAGGCCGACAAGCGGTCCGAGCTGTTTCGCGCGTACCTCGGTACGAAGGCGGGGTTCGGGTACGGGTTGCAGGCGGCTGCATTCGACGCCCTCGGCCAGACCGACCCCGCGCGGCAATGCTGGCACAAAGCGACACTCCTGATTTCCGTTGAGCGTCTCCTGGACCGCTTCCAGGAGTTGCGACCGATCGCGCAACGTTACCCGGCTGTGGAGCACCCCGTATGAGCGCGACGATTCAACCGGTCCTCTCGCGTTTCCGGCGGCAGATGCTGCTGCTCCGTTTCACGCAGATCACGGCGGCGGGCGCTTTCCTGCTCGGCATGGGCGGGATGATGGTCGCGCCGACGGAATGGGCGCGACGCTCGATGTTTCTGGGGCTCCTCGCGCTCGTGACGGCCTGGGTGCTTTTGACGCTGCGCTCGCTGCGCATCATGCGCCAGGTGCATGCCGGCGGTGTGCTGATGAGCATCGGTCGCCTCGACGATGCCGAAGTCTGGCTGCGTCGTGGGATGAGCACCTTTTCGTTGTCGGGCCGCGTCAAGATATTGGCGGGGCAACTGCTGGGGATGGTCCTGCTCCGGCAGGGCGCGTACGGACAGGTGATCGACCTGTGCCGCGCGCTGTTGCGTCAGTGTCGCAAGCGTGGCGGTCGGCTGAGCATCGAGATCCGGATGCTGTTGGCCGACAGCCTGCTGCGGCTGGACCGTCTCGACGAGGCGGGCCAGGTGTTGGCCTCGTTTCAGGAGGAAACTCTCTGGCTGGAAGCCCGGCAGCGACTGTTGCCGATCACACTCCGTTATGAGCTGGCGACCGACAATCCCCAGGAGGCTGTCCGGGATCTCAAGGGGAAACTCCGCATCGCGGAACTGCTCGACCCGCCGAACGCAGCTTTCGTCCATGCGATGCTGGCCGAGGCCTGTCGGCGGACAGGCAGAACCGAACAGCTGGCGTTCCTGGCCGAACGGGCTGCGCTCTATCACGACCTCCAGCCGCTGGCCCAAAATTGGCCGATCATCGCCCCGATCGTCAGCACGCACCCGGGCGACGACCCACCGGCTGACGCGGACGTTCCGGACAGACCGACATCCTGATTACCCTGAGCATATTTGACCTGCAGCGGGAAAACAGGTTTATCCCGCCAATCTGACAGGAATACTCCCTCGCACGCGTTTGACCGCGCAAGCTGAAGCCCGCGGCTCTTTATCTTCTCACACGACTCCCGTCCCATTTCCCAACAGCGGTACGCATCTTGACATCGCAAGCCAATCTTGGCATTATGGCCATATGGCAATAACCGAAAAGGATGTCTCCTTCTACGAAGCGCGGGCACGGATCGCCAAGGCCATGGGCCATCCGAGTCGGCTCATGATCCTGGACGCCCTCCAGCAGGGCGAGCAGTGCGTCTGCGAGTTGACCCGCCTGGTGGGTGCGGACCAGTCCACGGTCTCCAAGCACTTGGCTGTCCTCAAGCAGGTCGGCCTCGTCGCGGATCGCCGGGCAGGCGCGATGATCTATTACCGCCCCCGCGTCACGTGCCTGGGGGGATTCTGGAACTGCATCGAGTCGGTCCTGAAAGAGAACATCAAGGTCCAGACAGCCGCACTCGGTCCGTGAGGGCGCGGGACGCATCTTCGTGCTATTCGTGACAACCAGGGCTCATACGGAAGATACCGACCGTGATCGACTGGAAACGCGAGTGGAAAAAATTGCTCTTGGGCGTGGTCGTCTTCGCAGCCTGCTTTGCGATGCCGGTCGATCAGCCGCGGTTCAGCCGGGCGGTCTTCGAATCGCTCGCCCTCACCAAGTGGTACGCGCAGGAACACGTCCTGCTCTGCCTGATACCTGCCTTCTTCATCGCCGGTGCGATCGGCGTTTTCGTCAGCCAGGCAGCCGTCATGAAATACCTGGGGCCGACGGCGCCCAAGCCGTTGGCGTACGGCGTCGCGTCGGTGAGCGGGACGATCCTGGCGGTCTGCTCGTGTACGGTGCTGCCGTTGTTCGCGGGGATCTGGCGGATGGGGGCCGGGCTCGGGCCGGCCACAGCCTTCCTCTATTCCGGGCCCGCGATCAACGTGTTGGCCATCATTCTTACGGCCCGGATTCTCGGGGCGGAGATGGGCATTGCCCGGGCGGTCGGGGCGATCGTCTTCAGCATCGTCATCGGGCTGATCATGCACCTGATCTACCGCAAGGAAGAGACCGACAAAGCCAACGCAGCCATCGCGATGCCCGAAGCGGAAGTCGAACGGCCCCTCTGGCAGAACATCCTCTACTTCGGGTCGATGGTCGGCATCCTCGTTTTCGCCAACTGGGGTCGACCGGAAGAGGCTGCCGGATTCTGGTACGCCGTCTGGTCGAGCAAATGGATTCTGACCGCCCTGTTTGCCGTCGCTTTGGGAGTCATCCTCGTCACATGGTTCGGCCTGGAGGGCTGGAAGGTGGCCGCGGTCGGTGCGGCTACGTTCGTCGCCTGGCTGGCAGGCACGTTCTGGATCGGCCCGGCGCTGACGCGCGTCGCCGATGCGCACCACCTGCCCTGGGAAGCGCTGATCCCGTTTGCCGTGGCCGTCATCGGCGTGTCGATCGTTCTGGGCACGCGCAAGGATGCGGCCGGCGAATGGTTCGACCAGACGTGGACGTTCGCCAAGCAGATTACGCCCTTGCTGTTCATCGGCGTCCTGGTGGCGGGGTTTCTGCTGGGTCGCCCCAGCGAGGAAGGCATGATCCCCAGCGAGTGGGTTGTACGGCTCGTCGGCGGCAACTCGGTCCGGGCGAACCTGTTCGCGTCGGTGCTCGGTGCGTTCATGTATTTCGCGACGCTCACCGAGGTGCCGATCCTCCAGGGGCTGATGGGTGCAGGTATGGGCAAGGGGCCGGCGCTCGCGCTGCTATTGGCCGGCCCGGCGTTGAGCCTGCCCAACATGCTCGTCATCCGAAGCATCATGGGCACACGTAAGACGATCGTGTTCATCAGCCTCGTCGTGGTCATGGCCACAATCTCGGGGCTGATTTTCGGGGCGCTGCCGTAGAGAAAGGGTATTGCCGTAAGCCCTCGGCGGATTCGGTGGAATCGACATCGTGTTGTGGATAACAATGGGAGGTCACGATGCCCCTGAAACGCAAACTCTTTTCCGGTACCCGGATCGCCGTCCTGGCCGGTGGCCTGGTAGGGGTCGTCTGCGGACTTTCGCTCACACTCGGCCAGAGTCAGTCCCTGGCTCAAAGCCCGGTGGAAGTGAGCCCGTTGACCGGCCGCCCGCGTGGGACCGATATCTGCCCCCCCTTTTTCCTGCGCGACGAGGCGGGGGAGATCATCAACCCCGTCGCGGGCATCAACATCCATCAACCCTATTCACCCCGGCAGACTTGCGGCGCCAGCGGATGTCACGATTATGACCTGATCACCGAGGGATACCACTTCACCCAGGGGGCCGGCGAAGAGCCTACGGAAATACAGAAAAAACGTTTCCTCTGGGCATCGTCGCCGGGCAACTTCGGCGGCAACTGGTGTTCACCGGCACCTCTGTACCGCTACATGTCCCCCAAGCACAACGATTCGGCGGACACGATGGACCTGACGGCCTTCACCTTCTTCACGTCGGCGTGCGGGGCATGCCACCCTGGCGGCGGACCGGGCGAATACGACAGGGCCGGCCTGCGTTATGACGAATGGATGAGCGACCCAGACAGTGGATTCACGCCCGGCGGCGACAACAAATTCGATGGCGACTATTACAGGGCTCACTGGAGCGAAACGGGCGTCCTGGAAGCCGACTGCCTGCTGTGCCATAAGCCGCACTACGACTATTCTGAACGACAGAAACAGTTGAGCGACTGGAACTTCCGCTGGTCGGCGACTGCCGGCGCGGGGCTCGCGCAGGTGACGGGTTCTGTCAAGGAAGGCCAGACGCCAGAGGTTGTCTACGACCCGGACCGCTTCAACCCGGACGGCACGATCGAACCTCAGATGATCCGTTCTCCCCGCAACGAGGCCTGCCTGAGCTGCCACGCTCAGCCGGGCTGGAAGAAACGCGGTGCAAATTTCAGTCCCCGAACGGATGTGCACCTCCGCGCCGGGATGCGGTGCGTAGACTGTCACCCGGCCGGTAGCTCGGCGGAAGACCCGCGGATCAACGAGTTTGAAATGCACCAGATCGGCAAGGGCGACGACCCCGGCGGGCTCGTCCGCAACGACCTCAACAACACCCTGATAACCTGCCAGGACTGCCACGACACCGGGCGGCTCGGCGCCCCTATAGCCGAGCATCGCGGGCTGCCTCCGCTGCACCTCGATCGCATCGCGTGTGTAGCTTGCCACATCCCCGAACGGCTCGTGATGCCCATCCAGCTCCAGGCCAGCGACGTGTACAACCCGGCGCCGCGGATCTACTCGCCCGGCAAAAAGCTGTGGACGTTTTACGGCGTCGATGGCCAATGGCGCAATCACTACGGCTACCTCGAAATGATGGGCTACGACGATAAACCGACCGAACGATTTCGGCCGGTCCTGGCACTCTATGAGGGCAAAATCTACCCGGTAAACCGAGTGCATTCCGCATGGCCCGGGATCGAGATCGAAGGGGAAGAGGCCCTCATGCAGCCGCGAATGAGGGACATTCTGGGAATGTGGAACGCCCACCGCGAAGATCCCACGAAATACCCCTCCCTGGCCCGCATCGAGGACGACAGCGGCGACGGCGTCCCGGAGGTCAACCGCCCCGACGAGATCGACGCCCTCATCGAGGCTGTGACCCAGAGGCTGGCCGACATCGACTACCCGATGGAGGGCAAACGCGTCGTCTGGGTCTACAACGAGCGGGTGTACAGTTCGGGGACCGAATACCGGCTCTTCGACAAGCGCGACTGGGAGGCCTCGCCGTTCGCCAACGTGCATAAGTACAGCCACGACATCCTGCCGGCCCAGGCAGCGCTCGGTGCGCGAAGCTGTACGGAATGCCACGCCATGGACGCACCGTTTTTCTTCGCACAGGTCATGGAACGGCCCTTCGATGCGCAGAACGCCCAGCCCGTCATGATCCCCCAGTACCGCCTGCTGGGCATCTCCCGCACGGCAGCTGTGCTCGGTGCGGTGCGCGAGGAATACGTCAAGCCGGCGCTCTATCTGCTCTGGCTCGTGTTGATCGTGCTGTTCATCTCCTGGCTGGTGGGTATCCACGTCGTGGGGGGGACGTCCTTCCTGGCCGGCAGTCCGCTGGGACGCGTGATACCGTGGGCGGTAGCCGCAGGTCTGATCGTTGCGCTTCTGCCGCTGTTGCTCAACCCCGCCCTGCGCGAATACGGCCTGCCTTCGCGTCTGTGGCTCGATCATCAGCACACGCTCGTTGCGGCTGCGACCTTCGCCGTCGGCGTGGTCGGGCTGCTCGGACGCGCCCGGCATGGTCGGCGGGACACGACGAGCGGAGTCGCGACCTGGGCGATGGCGGTCACGCTGGCAGTCGGGATGCTGAGCGGCTCTCTTATGGCACTGGATCTGCCGTTCCTTCGTGAGGTGACCCGGTACGCCTACACGGTTTTCGATGTGGCCCTGTTGGCCATCGTCGCGGTGGCGATCTTCGTGGAGCTCCGGGCGATCGCCCTGGTCGCGCGCGAGGATCAGCCCGAGGCAGCCCCGGCCCGCTGAGCAGTATAGACATGAGAGGATCGACCGGCGCCGATGCGACCGAAGCGCCGACCTGATAAAATGGATGGGCTCAAGCAAAGTCAACCCCTCCGGGCCAGGCGAGTGCCAGGCCGGGCGAAGGAGACGAAAAAGATGAAGATCGAGATATTGGGAACCGGCTGTGCCAAGTGCGAGAAGCTGGCTGCCAACGCCAAGGCGGCGGCCGACAAGCTGGGGATCGAGTACGAATTGTGCAAGGTCCAGGATCTGGAGGAGATCACCCGCAGGGGCGTGCTGTTCACCCCGGCGCTGGTCATCGACGGCACCGTCAAGGTGGCCGGCAAACTGGTGAACGTCGATGAGATCACGACGTTATTGAAGAACGAGACGGGTTGAGATAACGAATTGATGTGCCCCTGCCATCCTGACAACGGCGGATTCGCCTACGCGCTGCTTGCAGCGGCCATGGTCCTCGTGAGTGTCAGCTTTTTGCGCCAATACTGGACGACCATGAGTCTGCGGCTACGTGCAGGGAGCATCCTCGGGCTGATCGTCGTGGTCGGCCTGTTGGGATCCGCGATGCGGCCAAGGGCAGAGCATTCCTCGCACGTCGATCCTGTGGGCCTGCCTGCAACGGTGGAGCAATCGCTTGCAATGGTGAAGCACGATCGGACAGTCGCGGAAACGCCGATCACGACGAACTCCTCCGACACGGTCACGGGGATCCATGCGTTGCCAGAAACGGCCGCGGCTGGTTCAAAAGTCATCGCGTACTACTTCCACTGGACCTTGCGATGCCCGGCCTGTCTGACCATCGAGCGCCTTGCCGAAGAAATCATCGTGCACTATTTCCCCGTGGAGATCGAGGACGCACTGTTAGAGTATCGTGCAATCGATGCCGAGCAGCCGGAGCATCTATATTTTATCGACGACTATGAACTCGTGACGCCTTCCCTGATTCTCGTCAAGGTCGAGAACGGCCAGCCGACGCGATGGAAGTTGCTGGACCAGGTGTGGGATCTGTACGAGGACGAAGCGAGTTTCAGCGGATACATCCAGGCCGAGGTGTCCGACTTCCTCTATGCGGCTCCCTCGGCCGAAGCTTGAGTAGAAATGGGCTTTTGACGGCTCTGGTTTATGGTTCGGAAAAAGTACGAAATAATTTTGTTGCATGCGTGATGCTGTGGCTGGCTGATCATTGACGGCCCGATGGATGATAAACGCCGACCGACGGGACAGGCTCGCTGGCAGCATAGCCGTCCATGGCGTAGCAGATGAAAAATACCGAGGCGTTTTCCGGTACACTGGAACGAACGTCGCTCCTTCGTCAGCGTGCGACAGGAAACAGCCACTGACATTGGAATTCATGGAGTCAAGACAATGAAAAACGTACTGGTTATTTTGGGCGTGGTGGTGCTCGTGGGTGGCATCTCCTTGTGGCGGAACGGTTCACAGGAAACCGAGGCGACCCACCCTCCGACCCAACAGGTCGAGTCGCCCGCGTCGGCCGATGGCGTGGAAGGTACGGCTCAAGTGGAGGCACAGGTGAATGCGCCGCCACAGGCCGATGATGCGAAGGTCATCGTCTACTACCTGCACCGCACGCGGCGTTGCGGCGGTTGCCTGGTCGTGGAAAGGTACACCCAGCAGGCCCTCAACGAGAACTTCGCCGACGAGTTGGCCAGTGGGCGGCTCGAGTTTCGGGCAATCGATATTCAGAATCGGGACAACCGCGAACTCGTGACGAGTTTCGGGCCCGGTGGCAACATCGGCCTGATCCTTGCCCGGGTGCAGGTTGACCAAGCGCCGGAGCACAAGAACCTCGTATCGATCTGGGGGTTTCTCCGTGATTACAATGAGTTCGCCCAGCATTTCAGCGAAGAGGTCACCCGGATGTTCGAGGGATCATAGGTCGCGCCGGATGTTTCCGGCGACCGTTTGCAGGCGTGCCATCCAAAACGTCATGAGGACTATGGAACCATGTTCGAATCGATTACCGAAACATTGACGCAGATGATTCAGACGAACGTCTGGGTGGCGCCTCTGGCGGCCTTCCTCGGCGGGACGCTGACGGCCGCCAACCCCTGCGTCATCGCGGCCATCCCCCTGACGATGGCCTTTCTGGCCGGGCAGGAGGAGCGCACCGTCGCGCGGTCCTTCCTGCTGTCGCTGACGTTCGCCATTGGACTGACAGCCATGTTCACGCTGATGTTCCTGGCGACGTGGACTGCCGGCAGCTTCCTGAGCGCGGGCTGGTGGCTCTACATCACAGCCGCGGTCTGCCTGCTGATGGGTCTGCACCTGCTGGGGCTCTTGAATTTCACGATCCCCGCACCGGCGGGCGTTCAGCCTTCGCAGAAAGGATTCATCGGCGCGCTCATGCTCGGGTTGCTGTTCGGGCTGGTCTCACTGCCCTGCGCAGGCCCGATCCTGCTCGTGCTCCTGTCGATGGTGCCTTTGCAAGGCGTCGTCTTCGGCGCGACGCTGCTGGTAGCCTACAGCATCGGGCACTGCATGCTCATCCTCGTCGGCGGCACGTCGATGGGGTTCGTCCAGAAGATGATCGAGTCGAAGAATTTCCGGACAGCCAACCTCTGGTCCAAGCGGATCGCCGGCGTGGCCATCATCGGCGTGGGAGTCTACCTGCTGATAACCTGAGAGGTATGTGATACCTCATTCCGAGCCCGCTCGTAGGGAAGCGAATGTACCGGCCGCCCCCCGTGGCGGCCGTTCTTGGCTGAGGTCTTCCGCTCCCTCACGGTCGCGTCGGTTGCCCGCATCGCTTCTTACGAGTTGTTCCAGCGTTCTCGTGCCATACCGGCGTTCTCGTGCCATACCG
>PWPN01000080.1 GCA_003557125.1 Phycisphaerae bacterium
ATCCAGACGCGGTTGTATCAGGTCGCTAGCCTCTCTGAGGATCACTGACTATCGCGGCCTACGACTGACTACCAGCATTACCGGCTCCCAAGCCCGTGAGCCGATTGAGCACAACTCGATATCACACGATGCCGGATGCCACCGGCGCGCGATTTCACACTGTCGTAACCCAGCATGCGGCCGGGACATCCATTACCGTGAACGCAGTTCGTCACGAATTGTGGCGATCTGGTGAACACTTACAACGATCGATTCCGCTCAATTTAACTGTTTGGCGTCAAGGCGACGGAGTGGCTGATGATGATCTCGATTGAGGTGACTCCGCCTATGGACAGTCAGGAAGTTTCGTTTGAGGCGGTGCGCCTGCGCCGTGATTGTGAGCAGGGATTGTTGTCAATACCTCGTAATCCGGTTACAGATCAGTACACGCTGAGGTCTCTATGCGGCTTGGAGATAACTCCCTGCGCGGATGCGAAGAAGGACATCACATTGAGGGCCATTGACGCACAGATACGAACGTTAGATTTCTCTTATGCGCAAGCGGATTATCCAAGCTCGGTCACTGTATTTTGTTTTTTCCAATGAAGACTTTTCGCACTCACTACGACAATTTGCAGGTCTCAGAATCTGCAAGTCCAGAAGTGATCCGCGGTGCGTACCGTTATTTGTCGCAGAAATGGCATCCAGATAAGAATCCGGATCGACCCGAAGAAGCTGCGCGAATCACTCGTTTGATCAATGCGGCCTATGAAGCTCTTTCCGACCCTCAGCGCAGAAAGGAGCATGATGACTGGATAGCAGCGCGCAGAAAGGCCGAGTCGCGAAAATCGTCGCCTCGCGATGCTCAAGGGCGGAGCACTGACACTCCGGCGGGCTCGTCATCCCAGGCGCAGCCAACTACTCAAAGGCGGCCATCTCTTTCGATGTCGGGCGCTATGAATCATGAGTGGGCTTGGACCGCGAGCCTAGTGCCCTTTATCGTTTTAATAGCTGAATCTCTACTACCTCCTGTCGAATCGTATTGGCTCTATACATACGTATCGATTGGTGCATACATCCTCTGTTGCTCTCTTGACGAGAGGCATTTAAGGAAGAGCGGTTTCAAAGCGCCGAGTGCATTCTGGGTTCTTCTTGTACCAGTCTATTTATGGCAACGCGATTCCTTGTTTGGGAGATGGCGACCTCGTTTTTGGTTGTGGTGTGCTGCGTTAGTCACAGCTGCTATTCTGGACTCAACGCAATACGTAATCGGTAGCGAAATTTCGGGCGTGTGGACGAGCGAAGAATTGGGTCGTGTGGAGCTAGTGCTTGGAACAGATCCAAAGACGATAACGCTCGGAGAAGACAGCATGCGCGTCAAGTTTCTCAGCACAGAACGCGACCATGCAACGTATGAATTTGTATCGGGGGAACTGACAGGAGAAACGGTCACGGTGCGAAGGGTGTGGGTGACAGACGATAGCTTTACATTGGACTTAGTTTTCTTTGACGATCCGAAGGAAACGTACCCACTTGGTTTTGTACGACCGAACTAACTAACACGTGGGGGTCATTATGGCATCTGATTTTGAGGAGTTGTCGAAGAGGGCGGAGGCGAAGGCAGCGGATCTAGTGAAAAAGGGCGCCGCTATCTCTGGGGGGACGATACGTGGAGTTGGTTCGACTATGCCGCGATGGCTGAAAGTGATTCTTGCCATTGCTGTGGTCTACCTCCTCCTGATGGTTCTCTTTAGTCTTGGCGAAGAGCCTAGCTACCCTTACTGATGGCCGCAAAATAGGATCCGGACATCGCGCGCTCTGGCCGCGCGTGCGGTCCCAGCACTTGAACAGATCCCAAATCGAGGCGTCAGCCTCGTGCTCTTTCAGCATCAAAAGAGTCCGCTCTTCGCTGTAGCGTTCCCTCTTCATTTGAAGACCTTCTTGTGGCCACGTGGGGACGTTCAAACCCGAGAACGCACGGCAAAGCGACTTGTGGAGAAATCTGCAAGGGGTACCGTCAGGCCATCGATCACCCGCCACAAGCAAGGGGAAGGCGATGCAGCCGAGCGAATACAACGATGGACAGACCTGGATCATCACCGCCGGCGAACGCCTGGCGCGCGACCTGCGCGCTCGGCTCGCCAAGGAGCGACGAAGGGCAGGGAAGACGAGCTGGGTCCAGCTGCCGATTCTCGGCTGGCGCCAGTTCCTGCGCCGCATCTGGCAGGACCAACTGCCCACGCAGCGAATCGCCGATGCCACCGAAGAGGCGATCGCCTATGAGCAGGCGATCGAGAACGACCCCAGAAGCGGGCACTTGATGGCACCGCAGCGGGCCGCGGAGCTCGCACGCAAAGCCGCAGGCCTCGCCACCGACTACCGTCTCGATGACCGCACGGCGATCGGCTCCACGGCCGAGGGCAAGGCATTCCTGCGCTGGCACGACGACGCCACCGACAGGCTCACCCGCGTGGGCGCGATCGACATCGCCCACGTCGCACGCAGGCTCGCCGAAGCCGAATCTCTGCATGGCCTGCCTGTCCGCATCGTCCATGTCGGCTTCGAGGGGGCCACCCCTCGGCAGCGGGCACTGCTCGATCATCTCGCCGCAATCGGCGTCAACATCGTCGCCGGCCGCGGCGAATGCCCGCCCGTGGCGCCCGCGCTCCACCGCCCAGCGACCGAGACGGCGATGCGTGAGGCTGCAGGCGAACAGATCCGCGGCTGGCTCGCCCCCTACGCGGACACCCCTGACCAGGCACCCTCCATCGCACTCGTCGTCCCCAACTACGAACGCGACCGGATCCCGCTCGAGGATGTCCTGCAGCGCTACATCGCACCGCACACCCGCCACCCCGGAGCCGGCACCGAGCCTCGGCCGTGGCGTTTCGTCGTCGGCCGCCCGCTCGCGGAGCAGGAGATCGTGGCGCACGCCCTGCGCGCCCTGGCCATCACCCTCTCCGGCAATCCGCAGGAACAGATCACGACCTTCCTGCTCGCTGACCGCTTCATCGGCAACGGCGCCGAGGCCACCGGCCGCGCGCGAGCCGACCACGACCTTCGCGAGCGCGGCGGTACCAACGTCAGCCTCACCAGCCTGCGCCATTACACCCGCCAGCACGCACCACGACTCGACCGCCGCCTCGGCGCCCTGCAGCGCACACTGAAACGCCATAACCGGCAGGCACTGCCATCGATCTGGGCCCGTCGGTTCGACCGTCGTCTGCAGCTGCTCGGCTGGCCGGGCGAGGGCCCTTTCGACGGTTCGACCCGTCAGGCCCTGCACCAGCTGCGCGAGACCCTCGCGACCCTGGGCCGCTTCGATGCGATCTGCGGCCGCCTCGACCACCACCAGGCGCATGACCTCCTGCGCCGGGTCCTCACCCGCACGCTGTTTCTGCCGCCCGTGGACCACCAGACGCCGGTCGAGGTTGTGCCCCTGCACGAGATCGATGGCCATCGCTATGACCACGTGATCGTGGTCGATCTCCACGCCGACCACCTGCCGGCAAAGCCGAACCCCAACCCGCTGCTGCCGCCGGCGCTGCAGCGCGCAGCCGGCATCCGTGACGCCACGCCGGAAGGATGTTTCGAGAAGGGAAAGGAAGTCGTGGCCTCGCTGTGCCGCCTCGCCCCGGATGTGCGGATCCTGGCGCCGGGGGCGACCGACAACGGCCAGCCACGCATGCCGAGTCCACTCTTCGAGGGCTGGCCGGACGTCGAACCGCTCCCCACGGCTGCGGAATCCGTCGATGCCCCTGTGCTGGAGACGACAATCGAGCGCATCCCCCCGCTCAATCTCCCGGACGGGCACGCACAGCGTGGTGGCGCGGCGGTGATCACTGACCAGACCGCACATCCGTTCTACGCCTTCGTGCAGCACCGTCTCGCCGGCGACCCATTGCCGGAGCCCGAAGCCGGCGTCACGACAAAGCTGCGTGGCATCGCGCTCCACGCCGCCCTGCGCGAGTTCTGGCGCGAAGTGGGCGACAGTGATCGCCTGCAGGGGTTGACCGGCCCGGCGCTCGAGCGCCAGATCGCCAACGCCCTGGAGGCGGGATTCGCCGACCGCGAGGTGTCGATGCTCGCCCACGATCACCCGCGTCTGACCCACCTCGAAATACAGCGCGGCCACCGCACGCTCGCGGACTGGATCGAACACGAGCGTGCGCGCGAGTTGCCGTTCCGCGTCTGCCAGACCGAGAAAGGGGTGACCGTAACCCTCGGGCCGTTGCGCCTTCGCCTGCGTATCGATCGCGTGGACGAAGTATTCACCGCGGCCGGGAAGCAGACCGTCCTCATCGACTACAAGACCGGCGCCCGGATCGAACCGCGGGGCTGGTCACCGGAGCACCTGAGCGAACCCCAGCTTCCGCTCTACCGTCCGGTCGCGGCGGCCATGCTGGGCGCGTCCTTGCCGGTTCGCGGCATCGCCTTCGCCCACCTGACACCGGGCGCGCCGCGCCTCTACGGCTGGCAAGCCTTCGCCGATGCCCTCGTGCCCGCCGCAGGCGGCCGGCGGATCGACGACTGGGAGCAGCTGTGCCACGCGTGGGACAACGCGCTGCAGTCCGTGGCCGATGAGTTCGTCGCCGGGTACGCGGGTTATCACCCCGATGCAGCGCGCAACAACGCCTTCCTCAAGGGACATCTGGGCGTGCTCGCGCGCACCGACCCCGACATTCAGTCAGCGGCCTGATTGGCGCGGGCACCCGGTCTACTCCGGGAAGGCCCGAACAGAGAACGCCAGCATGCGCAGCAGCACCCGCAGTCGTTGGACCTACCCCGCGGTCGGTTCATCGGTGGTGGCTTGCGCCATCATCGGCGCATTCCTTGTGGGGCCATTGATTCCCCACGGATCACAAGCCACGGACATCGCTGAGATCAAGGACCAGCTCCGGTCGCACTATCCCGACGCCGACATCAACCATATCGCCGAATCCCCGGTGGAAGGTCTCTACGAGGTCTACACCGGTGGCCGCCTTCTGTACGCCGACGCCCGCGGGGAATACCTGCTCGAGAGCCACATGACGCCGGTGGGGGAGAGCGCGTCGCTCACCGAGGAAACCCTGCGTGCGTACAGGGCAGGGCGGATCAACGATGTCGACGCCAATGGCGCCGTCATCTTCCGCGACCACCGCGCCACCGAGGACACGCCACGGGTCACCATCTTCTTCGATCCGACCTGCGCGTACTGTGCGGAGAAGCATCGCGAGCTGTTGCCCTTCGCGGTCAATGGTCGCATCGAGATCCGCTATCTCATGTTTGCGCCCGATGGCCCGAACGGCGAGATTGCCGACCAGCTGCGCGGTATCTGGTGCGCCGACGATCCGCAGCTGGTACTCACCCGCGCCGCACGCGGCGAGACGCCCCGGCCCATGACCCGCAGCCAGTGTGACGCCCCCGTAGCGGAGCATTACAACCTCGCGCTCGATGTCGGCCTGCGTGGCACGCCCTACACCGTGTTCGACAACGGCTTCACCATTCCCGGTGCCGAGCCCGCCGGCGCGATCGTCCAGATCGCCAACGAGATCAAGCACGACGAATATTTCTACCCTCGCTGAGCCAGCGCCCCTTGGAAGGGTAGGCAGCGTAGTAAAGCCAACAGCGCAGCGTCACATGCCAGAAATCTCTACTTTCGACCTGTGTGCCATTTGGGGAAGCTTACGTACGGCTGGAGGCCCCGAGTGTCGGGTAATTACTCAACTTGCACATGTCTACGAATCACACAACCCAGGGATTCATGTTCATTATGTTATTACTTAAGTAGTCATTGCTAAACGCTTCATCTATCTTGCTTTTAATTAGTTCAGGGTTTGATTCAAACGTGTCATTTAGAAAGTAGAGGTGTCGTCCGAAATATAGAATACATTGAAAGAACGTTTCTTTTGTAATTCTTTGGTTCGAGAGCTTCTTATACAAAAATGACAATAGAAACTCTATGAACTCTTTATTTGGGCTGTGTATATTATGCATCAACACAAATATGAAGAAGTTTTTTATATCGCTTGTAAGTAGTCGCCCTTCACTCCCTATTTCAATATCGCGGGCAATTGCTTCCATTCGCGCGATATCCTTCCCACTGAAATCGAAATCGTCTCTATACAAAAGAACCACTTGATATTCGTAAGGAATCCGAGAAAAATCTATGAAAGGCACTATAGCCGAATGCCTTTTGACCATGTTAATAAAGATTTCGTTATGTAGAGGCTTGTTCTTCAAATAGTAGATCAGGTTTTTTTTGTTTACTTCGTTAGGAAAGAGATTTATATAATTCGTCCTTCTCAAGAGGCTCCATAGATAGTTCTTGTCTAATGCAACGGAACTCAATATCTGCATTGCATCATCAAAGTCCTTGGCTCTGAACCCCCTGTATCCGAAGCATTTGAAACTGACTAAATATTCAGGTCTCAAGGAATACACTTTCTCCCCGTCACCCAAAAATACGCTTACAACATCTTCTCGATCAGGAAGAGGATAGTCAAAGTGATAGTTATATACTGAATCTATATATACTGTTTTTCTTTCGATCGTAGGATCCCATTTTTTATCCACTACCTCTATCTCTTCATCATTTCGTATTTTAAAGTTAGTCCACACCGCATCTTTAGTTAACGCACTCCGCTCAAAGCAATAAATATCGAAATCTTTATTGAACCGTTGCAAGTCCACATTGCAACTCTTCATGTACCCTTGAATAGGGTATTTGAGAACTAAGTTAACAGCCACACCTCCTGTGAAACACCATTCAACATTATCATGCCTCCCCTGAGGAAACGTGTTTTCCGTTAAGCGTATAAGTTGTTTAACTCTTGGGTTCATAGAAATGGACCCCGATTTTCGGACGGGCCGATAAGTGAAATCTCCGGCACTCTCAGGCCGCCTGCGGCACGTCAAGTTCACCGAAATACACGGCGTCCGGTGTTCGCCGGCCCAGTGCCGTATGACGGAATGTGTCAACCTCTTTCCGACAGTCGAGGATGATTTTCTTACGTTAGATTTGCTCCGTTCGGGATATGGATTGGCTCGGCCTGCGGCCGAATGGCCGCCGAGTCGTTGAGGATCGAGGTGGCGTCGATGATCCCGTCATCCGGATTAATGGAGACGCTCGCGGGCGGTCGTTTCGCCTGCGGCGCTCCGTGCGGGTAGCGCTCGGGATGGGCCGCGTAATGAACGTCCAGCCCCGCCTGTCGGGCCGCTTGAACCGCCTCGACACGGCCTTGGAACACGTCGGCCGGCGTGTAGAAGTTCAGCCCCTCATGCGGGCGATTGCTGTACTCGCCGATGAAGCCGGCGAGCCAGGCGCGGGCCTCGTCGATATCAGCAAAGCGCCCGGGATAGCCGGAGCTGTACTTGATCGTCTTGAAGCACGACTCGCTGAGCGGATTGTCGTTGCTCACCCGCGGGCGCGAGTAGCTGCAGCGCACGCCGAAGGCGTCGAGGAACTCGCGGTAGCCGTGGGCGATCATCGGCGCGCCGCGGTCCTGATGGACGACGAGCGCTCCGGGCTCGATCGCGTGGCTTTCAAGCGCATGGGAGAACAGGTGCCGGGCGACGACCGCATTCTCCTTGGTGCTAATCGTCCACGCCACGGGGAAGCGGCTGAACAGATCCAGGACCAGGTAGAGGTTCAGGTAGCGCCGCTGCTGATGCGTGGGCAACTTGGTGATGTCCCAGCCCCAGGCCTCGTTCGGGGCGCCCGCCGTGAGCCTTGGCACGGCATGGCGCTGCGGCGGGCGCTGTGCCCGTCGCTCCCGGCTCTGACCGTCGGCGGCGAGGACGCGGTAGATCGTCGACACCGACGCCAGCACACGCCCTGCAATGAGTTCGCGCGCGTAGATGACGCGGACGCTGGCGTCCTGATGCGCCTCGCTGTTGACCAGTTCCAGCACCTGCCCACGCTGTTCGTCGGTGAGTTTACGCGGCTGGCGCGGCGACGCCCCTTCACTGGCCCGGCGTGGACGCTGACGGGGGTAGGTATCGGTGCGCGACAGTCCCAGCGCATCGCACGCGCGGCTGCTAGTCATTTGGGCTGGTCGTTCGTGGAACACGCTCATCGCTCGTTCTTGTCGCGGGCCCGATCGAGCAGGCCCGAGAGCTTTTTTTGCAGATCGATGAGCTCCTCCGCCGTCTGCAGCCGCTGCTCGAGCTGGGCCTTGTCGCGGCGCAGACGATCGAACTCGCGATCGCGAGGATCCGCGGCCTTGCGCCCGCCGGTCTTGGGTTCGAGACCACGTGCACGGGACTCGGCAAGCGCCTTGCGCCAGTTCGCCAGTTGCCCGGCATACAGCCCGTTACGCCGCAGCCATGCGCCTTTGTCTCCGTGCGGAAGAGCGTCCATCTCCTCGATCAGACGCTTCTTCTCCGCGCCCGAGAACTGGCGACGGGTCCGGCGTTCGAGGTTCGGTTCCGGCTCGACTCCGTATGATTTGCTCACGTCCAATATCTCCAACAGCGCGCCCTTTTCTTCTACAGGAAAAGACAAAGCAACTGTCGGGCAGGAGGTTGACACTCAGGGGCTCACGCCGAGCAGTTCGCACTGGCGAGTGACCGGCAAGGGATCCTCACTCGAGATCCGCGCTCGTCGCTCACTCATCGGCCGCGTCCGAGCGCTTTGGACAAAAAATCCCGCTCCATCGTCAGCTCGCCGATCTTGGC
>PWPN01000186.1 GCA_003557125.1 Phycisphaerae bacterium
CCGATCATTCGCCCACCGATCGTCAGACCGTCCTCGTCGACGACGACGATCGTCCCTCGGACACGAATGAAATGGACCAGAATCACCACGGCCAGCAAGGCCAACACCAGTGCCAGGATCCTCTGGTTGCGGATATCGCTCTCGGAGTGTCGTGCCCCGACTTCGAAACGATCCGCCCGAACGACGCGATCATCAACGATCTCGAACGAGGCGAAGGCGGCCGGCCCGACGTAATACGCGAACCGCACGTCCCGAAACGCCGGCTCACCGAGTTGCTCGGTCAGCTCCTCGACCCGGAGCGGCTCCCCCGTCCTTGCGGCCGTCGCAATCTGGTCGCGGACAGCCTCGATGTTTTCCACGGTCGCGTGCGGGTTGACCCAGAAGTCCGCATCCTTGCCCTCGGCGGGCATGTACTGCCGCGCCCATTCGACGTTCCTGGCGGGATAGCCTTTGAAACCATCGTAGGCGAACCAGGCCGCGAACGCGACGCAAAGGACCAGCCCGATAACCACCCGGTTCCGACGATCCGACGAAGCTCCCGTTTCGATTCGCATGGATGATCCATCCGTCCTAGAGGACACCTGATGAAAGGCCCAGGCACATTTGAGTACCGTATCATTCCACGACCCTACGCAAAAAGCAAGTATTCCAAGGGTATTTTCGGCCGGGTATCGATGGCGAAACAGAGCGAGGCACGCCCCGTCCCGCCCCTGATTGACCCCCCTGTCGGCGCCCTTTACAATCAATCCTGCGCGGGCTGCCAACGTGCTTTGGGTTCGGCATCATGACTGCCGCGAAGGGGATGGCTCGCAGGTAAATCGGGGTCCGGTCTCTCACGGCAGGCAGATATAACGCGATGGCACGCTCTTTCGGCACATTCTCCAAATCGCAGCATCCCGACGAGGTCCGCATGACGCTCGGCGAGCACCTCGAGGAGTTGCGCTCACGGTCCATCCGGGCCTTCGCGTCGATCGGCATCAGCGCGGTCATCTGCTACATTTTCATCAACACCATCATGGGCTTCCTGACGACGCCCGTTTTTGCGGTCTATCGCCGTCATAACCTCGATCCCCAGATGGTCTCGCTCGCACCGGCCGAGGCCTTCCTGACGGACCTCAAAGTGGCCATCCTGACAGGGATGATCCTCGCCTCCCCCTACGCGATCAGTCAGTTATGGGGCTTTGTCGCAGCCGGGCTCTACCCGAACGAACGGCGCTGGGTACGGCGGTTCGCGCCGGCGTCGATCGCCCTGTTTTTCACGGGCGTCACTTTTCTGCTGCTGATCGTCAGCCCGCTGCTGCTCGACTTCCTGCTGACGTATCGGAACTCACTGCCCAATATCGATCTGACGAGCCGCTTCATCCTGCCCGCGCGCGAGCTGACGCAACCCGGCCCGGACATCGATCTCTGGGAAAGGACGGCGCCGTTCCCGATCCTCGCGCGCGACCCCGTCGAGCCGCCCGAAGCACAACCCTGGGTCAGCCTGCGCGACCGTGAAATCCGCATCCGGCTCGGCGATGAGCATTTTACCGTCGCGCACCTGCGGCGCGTCACCGGCGGCAACATTCTCCAGCCGGTCATGCGTATCTCCGAGTACATCATCTTTATCATTCACCTGTCCATCGCGTTCGGCATCGGTTTCCAGGTCCCCGTCGTCGTCACCTTCCTGGCGGCGGCCGGCATCGCCGAGGCCAGGGACATGGCAAAATTCCGACGCCACATCCTCTTCGGCATGGCCTGCGGCGCATCGTTCATCACGCCGCCCGACGTGACGAGCCTGGTCATGCTGCTGGGCCCGATGGCAGGTCTTTTCGAAATCGGGCTGGCGATCGCGCGTATCATCGAACGCAAACGCGCCAAAGCGGAGCGGGCAGAATGATAAATGCGCCCGATAACCAAGAAGGCAGTTCGAACGCACGTCAGCGCATGGCACGCCGAGGAACGGCGCGGGGTGAATGGATCGGAGGTCGTGGACGCACCGCTCGACTGGGCGTCACGGGCTGCCTGGCATTGCTGCTTATCGGCTGCAACGCGGTGGGACGGACCGATTCGCATGGTTGGGTCGTCACCGGCATCGCCCCCGTCCAGTGGCCTGCGGATACGGTCGCGCCCGTCGCGATTCCCTTATCGCCGGCCTGGGACGTCCCTGACGTACTGGCCGCCCGCATCACCTTCGACGATCGCCCTGCCCGCAAAGCCGTCGTCCAATGCGAACGCATGCACGGCACGGGTGATCGCCATGCCTGGGTCATGATGCACGTCGAGCCGGAGGAACGCGGACAGCACGTCACCATCGAACTCTTACCCGACCTCGAACAGGTCGTGCAACCGATCTACGCATTGAACTATGACGGCCGATCGCTTCACGTACGGGACGATCTGGGCCGCCCCGCGCTGACGTACGTCCATGGTACGCCCCTGGCCGACGCACCCTATCCGTTCACGAGCTATTTTCATCCGATCTTCGGCCTGGACGGTGAAATCCTCACGGACGTCTACCCGGCCGACCATCGCCATCACCGCGGCCTGTTCTGCGCATGGGTCCGGCATGAGCACGAAGGAACGTCGCTGGGGAGCTGGTGGCAGCCTCGATCGGGCGGGGTACGCTCGGTGCCGGAAGAGCTCACGTTCCATTCCGGCCCGGTCTTCGCACGCTTCCACAGCCGCCATTGGCTCGTCCATCGGGCCGCCGACAGCGGAGACGAAGCCCGCTTCCTCCAGGATGACGTCATCTGCCGACTCTACCCGGCCACGGAAAGCGGGCGCGCCATCGACATCGAGATCGCCCTGCTGGCGAGCATGCCGGGAATCCGGCTCGGCGGCACGACCGACGAAGGGAAAGGCTACGGCGGACTGACGTTCCGATTCGCGCCGGCCGACGACGTGGAAATCCGCACGGACGGCACGCTTCTGGATGACGACGGCATCAACCACCGTGCCCACTGGGCGGACTGGAGCGGCACCTTCAAAACGCCCGAAGGGCAAGCCGGCGTCAAGCCGAGCGGTGCGGCCATCCTCGTGCATCCCGGCCATCCGGATTATCCAACCGAATGGCTGCTTCGCCATTACGGCATCCTGAATGTCAGCTTTCCTGGTGTGGCCATGCTCGATATATCGACCGACGATCCGCTCATCCTGCGCTACCGCCTGTGGGTCCATCGCGGCGATGCGCGGGCCGGTCGCGTCGAAGCCCAGGGCTTCGCCTATTCCGCGGACTGGCAGTGGAGGGTCGCCCCGACCGAAGGCGCGGGCAACGGGGCGTCCCGATCGACATCCGACCGATCGTGACCGCCGGCCTCGTTCCACTTAGCCGGAGACATCAACCGTGTCGCGAAACAAACGCATCGGCCATTATGTATCCAGCGCTCACTGGGACCGGGAATGGTACGAGCCCTTCCAGGATTTCCGCTTTCGGCTCGTGCGGATGCTCGATGAGTTGCTCGATACGATGGAGGCACACCCGGAATTCCGCTATTTCCAGTCCGACGGCCAATCCATCCTCTGGGAGGATTATCTCGCGGTCCGACCGGAACGCGAGGAGACGGTCCGCCGACTCGCCGGGGAGGGCCGAATTCGTATCGGGCCGTGGTATGCGTTGACCGACGAGTTCCTGGTCAGCGGCGAATCGCTGATCCGCAACCTCCAGCGGGGCCTCGCTGTCGCGTCGCGATTCGGCACGCCCGCGCGGGTGGGGTTCGTTTCCGACCTGTTCGGCCATACCGCACAATTGCCCCAGATTCTGCGCGGTTTCCATATCGACAATGCATTCCTGTGGCGCGGCGTGAACGAATCGACGCACGGGGCCCTGTTCCGTTGGCGCGCGCCCGACGGCAGCGAGGTGCTCACCTACCGTT
This sequence comes from Phycisphaerae bacterium, assembly GCA_003557125.1. GTDB lineage: Bacteria > Planctomycetota > Phycisphaerae > UBA1845 > PWPN01 > PWPN01. The sequence continues at coordinate 3,855 of PWPN01000186.1, forward strand.
TCAGCCCCCTGTTCGGCTACGGCCTGTACGCCGAGAAAGTGCGGACGATCAGTTTCCCCGACGAACCCGTCACGATGGGAAGCGCGCTGAAGGGATTGCGCGAGGTGATCGACCTCGAGACGGGCCGATGCCCGACGGACGCGTTCCTGATCTTCGACGGCGCCGACCACATGGAGATCGAGCCCCTGACGGCCGACCTGCTGGCCGAGGTCAACGCGTCGGCCAAGGATGTCGAGATCGTCCATTCGCACCTCGAAGGATTCGTGGAGGATCTCCGCGAGCAGAAGGACCGGATCACGGCCGTCCACGAGGGCGAACTCCGCGAGCCGGGGGAGGTCGGCGACGACGGCTGGGTGATCGCCGGCGTACTCAGCAGCCGGATGCCGCTCAAGCAGGCCAATGCCCGCTGCGAGACCGAGCTCTGCGCCTGGGCCGAGCCCTTCGCGACGTTCGCAGCCACGATGGGAGGGGCCTGCCCCCGTGCGTTTCTCGACCTGGCCTGGCAGTACCTGCTCCGCAACCATCCGCACGACTCGATCTGCGCGTGCAGCCTCGACCGCGTGCATCGCGACATGGCCTATCGTTTCGAGCAGGCGGAGGGCATCGCTGCACACGTCACCCGGGACGCCCTGGAACACCTGGCTGTCCGGGTCGACACGAACGACGTGCAGGAGCACGACATCACGCTGACGGTCTTCAACCCGTCGACCGAAGCGATCGATCGGCCGATCGACCTGACGGTCCGCTTTCCTTCGGGGATCGACGCGATCTACCAGGAGTTTTTCGGGTATGAGCCGAAGGTCGGATTCCGCCTCTACGACGGGCAAGGGCGGGAGCTGCCCTATCAGTATGTGAACCAGCGTCAACGCGTATCGCGTTTCCGCAGGCGGAAGCGCAAGCTGCCGGCAGGCGAAAAACGGCACGAGGTCGATATCACCTTGCCCCTCGAAGTGCCGCCCTTGGGATACACACAGATCCTCTGTCGGCCCATGCGCGAACCGACCCGCCATCTCGGCACGATGGCGGTCGATGACCATACGATCAGCAACGGCCTGTTGACCGTCTCCGTTCAGCCCAACGGCACGCTCGACGTGACGCATCTGCCCTCCGGGCAAAAATACGCGTCCCTGCTGACGCTCGAGGATTGCGCGGACATCGCTGACGGCTGGCATCGCGGCATCCCCGTCAACGACCGGGTGCATACTTCTTACGCAGCCCGGGCGGACGTGGCGCTGATGGCCGACGGTATCGCCAAGGCGACGCTTCGCGTCCGGGTGGTGCTCGAGCTGCCGGAGTGCTTCCTCTTCGATCGGATGGAACGATCGGATCGGACCGTGCCGCTGGTCGTCACGCACGATGTGACGCTCCGCAAAGACGTGCCGTACGTCGAGGTGCGGACCGAGGTGGACAACAACGTGCGCGACCACCGGCTGCGCGTGCTGCTGCCCAGCGGAACGTCGGCGACGAGCTACCTGGCGGACGCTGCATTCGACGTCGTCGAACGGCCCATCGCCCTGCGGCCCGACAACGAACGGCTCAAGGAGCTCGAACTCGAAACGAAGCCGCAGTACACCTGGACGGCTGTGCACGACGACACCCGGGGATTGGCAGTGGTCGCGGCCGGGATGCCCGAGTCGGCTGTCTGCGATCGCCCTGCCCGTCCGATCGCGCTGACCCTGTTCCGCTCCTTCGCCAAGACCCCCTTCACCGACGGCGAGCCGGGAGGCCAGATCCAGGGCCGACTGACTTTCGACTACCTGCTCGTTCCGCTTACCGGAACGCCCGATGTCGCGGGCCTGTGTCGCCTCGGTCAGCAGCAGGCGGCCGGCATACGCACCGTGCAGCTCGACGACGACGATCGCCGTTATCATGCACGCACGGGGGCCGAGCCGCACCTGCCGACGCGGAAAAGCTTCATGGAGGTCGAAAGCAGCGATGCGGTCGTGACGGCTATCCATCCGGATGCGGAGAGCCCGCAGGGCAAGGGGATGGTCGTACGACTGTTCAACCCGACCGCTAAGACGATCGAGGCGGTGATTCGCCCGGCCGACGAGATCCGCAAGGCCAACCTGACCGACCTGGAAGGTAATGATTGCGACACGCTCCCGGCCGAGCCCGGCCAGGTGCGCGTCACGTTGAATTCGAAGCAGATCCAGACGCTCCGGATCGCGATCCGGCAGGCGTCGTCTGGACCGGCCCGAAACCCCGGGTAAGATGTCGGTGCCGATTCCTCACAAGATCGCCTCACGGCGCGAGGAGGTCGTAAGACACATCGAGCGAAAGGGGTGGAATCGGCCGGAAGGGAATAGAAGGTAGATGGCCTCGGCTGCGGGGATGCGCCCAGCCGCCATCCGGAAAGTACCGCATGAGCCCACGTCGGCGCCAAGACGGCATGACTTGCTCTCCCGGGCGACAGGCAACGCCTTCTCGCCGACGCAATCCTCGTAACAAGCGGTCGCCAGATCGAACGCAGCCGACGGTGACGGGATCCACTGTCGACAGCGTGTTGCCCCGCTTTCGGGCCGCGACCGATGCAATCGGCCAATACGCCCGCCCCGCCCGGCTGCGTGGGCAGATTCCGACGCCCGCGACGCGCGCCCGGTTCTATCTGCTTCATCTGGCGCCCCTGCTCATCGGCCTGTCTGCGGGATGGCTATGGTGCGGGCTGCGCCCCCTGCTCGCCTCGACACTCGACCCGTCGCAGGCGACGGTCACGATGCTGACGACGGTGGGATTGATGGCCTGTGCGCTCGGTCTCCAGATGCCCGCACATCTGGCAGGGTTCCTCCTGCGGGTCGGTAACCGGTGGCGCACTCGAAAGGCACCTGTCCAGGACAGCATGGAACAGCCGCCGAACGTACAGAGCGTCTGTCAGCTCTCGCTCGCATCGACCACGGTCGTGGCGGGGTTGGGATGTCTCGTGGGGCTCGCCCTGATGGGGGCGTTCGCCCGCTCGCACGAATGGCTGACGGCCCATTTTTTCTGGACGCCTCTGACGGCGACGGCCATGGAATGGGCGATCTTCGTGCTGTTCATCGGCTGGCTGTGGATGGTCATCGGCGTGACCGTCACCGCCTGGTCAGCGGCCGGCGAAGCGCATGCAGGGCAAAGCGTCATCACCGCGCCTCTGGCCAGATTGTGGGTTGGCTTCGCGCTGGCATGGGCACTTCACGAAGCGTGGCTCGTCCATGCCCTGTCCGGGACCGAACAGCTGATGCTCGCGGCGCTGCCCATGCTGGCTGTCTCCATCCTGGCTGCGCTGCTTTCCACGGAGACCGGCAAGGGGCCTGCCCCGTCTGTGACGCCGCACGTCCCCGAAATGTCGCACAGCCATCTGCGGTGGGTAGGGGTCGGCCTGTTCGTCTGGTCGTTCGCACTGGCATTGAGCCTTACGGGATGGTTCGCCTGTCATGCGGTGGGCGCCGAAAAGGGCATCCGGCAGTTGCCGTACGCAAGTCTTGCGGTGCTCCTGGTGCCCCTGGCGGCATGGGTTGCGTCGTACATACCGGGTGTTCGCGATCGGCCATCCGTCAGCGGGTATGCCACCTCGCTCTGGGGCGCGGGACTCGCGGCCGGGATCGTCGTCGCGATGCTTGCAGTCAGCCCGCAAGGAAGCAGCTTATCCGGGTGGGGCCAGGCGATCGTGCTGGCCATAGGCTTCGGCTATGCCCTCGCCCGGATCGAGGCTATCTGGATCGCCTGCACGAGCAGCACAGCCTCGGCCCTTGCCCAGATCGGAAGCGCCTTGCTGCCCGGCCTGGCCCTCGGATTCATCGCGGCCGGCGACTGGATCGCGCCCGTCATTGGGCCGATCGGCTTGATCGCGACGGGAGCGCTCGCGTTGATCAGCCTGGGCGGGCTCGTGCAGATTCACGCGCAAGACCCCCCGCAACGGGTACGACGATGGCAATTCGCGCGCACCCTGGCCACGCTTGCGATCGCGATTCTGCTGTTCCCTGCCAGCACGCGCACCTGGTCCGCATGGGCGCACGCGCACGCGAACGATCATCCGACTGTGACGATTTTCCTCGAACCGCTCGTGGTCGGCCGTCATCCACGCATCTGCCTGATCAACGTGCCGCCTTCGCTATCCATCCGGGACCCTGACCACACGACGCAACTGCAGCCGCGCGATCGAGCCAGCGACCACAGTGCCAATGCCGCGTCGAGCAGGATCGATTCGTTCACCGACATGGACGATGCGTTCCGCAGAATCCGCCTCGAACGGCGCACCTACGACCTCGTCTACCAGTACGACCCCGTCGTTTTTCCCACGGATCGTTTCGCGCACTATTCGCAGGAATGGCTCCACCGATTGGCCGGGCTCCTTTCGCCGGGCGGAAAAGTGGTGCTGGACGTACCGTTGGCGGGCAAGTCCGTAAGCACTATCCAGGTCATCGGCACGACCTTCGAGCAGGCTGTGGCCGGTCAGGGGTGCTGGGTCACGACATCGGTCGACGCGCGCCCTGTACTGCGACTCATCGGGGGAGCGCCGCCTTTTTCGGAGCCCGAGACATGCCGCCCACTCGTTGCCTTGACCGACTCGGCTACCGGACGCAGCCCATCACACTCGCTTCAACGCGACGGCATCACCCGGACCCTGGAGCAGGATTCCCACGCGGACCAGCTGCTCCAGTGGCTGACCGATGCCCGGTAGCCGCCCGAACCGTTGACACGATCGACGGGCCTTCATCGCTCTCCTGCCATTTTTTGCGGACGCCGTCGGCAGTGGTATAGAATGCTTCATCATGCGGAAGGC
>PWPN01000074.1 GCA_003557125.1 Phycisphaerae bacterium
AAATTGCACAACATGGTCCCGTCAAGTGAGATATGCTTGTCCTGCATATAACGGGCATTGCCGAAGCAGTGCAAAAAACAATCGAACCGGGACTCCTTGCCTTCCGGATGTTCCCAGCCCAACTGCTCTTTCAAGACGGCTACTTCTTCATTCACGTCCCAATCAATATAATCATAGAACCGAACAATTGTCGGCCTATTCGACACCTTATTCAATCCTTTGTACCCACCTTTCAACGGCGCCCCCATCAACCACCGGCCATAAAGCTTGAGGGCACGGTACCAGGGAATGTATAAAATGAGTTTTGAAAATTGAACAGGCCCCAAGTAAAGCTGCTTCGCACGTACAAACTTTCTCCGAAACCTTGTCCACCTGGTGCTCTTCCCACCCAGGTCGGACAGTTCATATTGCTTAGCAGACTCAGCCGTGCTGCTACCCCATAAGAGCCACGGCACCTTATATCGTAGTGCGATTTCCAACACCGTAGCCCGATGATAAAGACCGCAATCCGCACATAACCTGAGATACGATCCACACAATTCCGACATCCGGAGGGATTGTCGAATAACTCTTTTATGGATTCCTCTAGGCGACTCTTTGATGACAAGAGGCACCTGTAGTTTTTCACACGCACGTTTCATATTGCGAATAGCGACTTCATGTACAAAGCCGTTGTCATAGCTGACCGCAATAGCCCTGAGCCCAAGCTTCTTTACCGTATAGTACAATACGTATACGCTGTCCTTCCCCCCACTCAGCGGAACAACGCAATCATAAGGGCCGTCCGCCGTCTTCGTTTTCAATAAAGCGACCAACGCATCTGGATTGTTCGCCCTTTGAGCAGGTTGATAGGATTGACAAAAATTGCATCTGCCCTCCGCGTCGAAGACGACACCCGGATAAGTCGACGGAATGATGCATGTGGTGCAGCGGTCCATCTCTCTCCTCCCCTCTTGAACTGGCGGCCCTTCCATTCACTGGGAAATGATCGGGCATAATATCGACTGCATGGTTCCTGCATCCGACGAGACACTAAAAATTGCGCTTAGATTTTATTATCGTATTTCAAAACCTCTTTTGCAAGGGTCGTTTTGTAAATAAATTCTGTCCGCCCCTGAGTGCTGACGAATGGTTGCATGGGAGAAAATCGCACCGATCAGGTTCCCTTCGAGACCATAAGTCTTTTGCCAGAGAGGCATTCACTCGCGTGGGTGGCCAGGCCTCTACTTCGCCGGCTTAACGCAAGAACCGCCGTACCATTAAACCTGCCTGTTGAGCGGTGCTCACCGGCGGGCTCTTCCTGACAGGGCCTGCCGTATGACCGCACCGGGGACACGCGCCTTTGACGTTGTGGGTCAGTTCATAGCCGCATCTTCCGCACAAAGGGCCCGCAACGCGCTTCTTGCGAGGATGCAGCCAATGCCGAAAAGCAACGGCTGTCCACAGCCCGAACGGCAACATCAGATGCGCGGAGGGAAGTCCGCTGCCCTCGGTAACGGCGGCGACCCATGCCCCCATCAGGAACACCCCGGCGAAGAGGAGCGAAACCCATCGGACGGTTGAAGACGTCTCGATGCGCCACAGCCAGAATGGCAACATCAGCATGGACGCATACACGATTAATTTGATCATCGGTGTGTCCCGTTCGATCAGACGGTGCGCGGGCAAAGGGCAGCTTCACCCCTCATCCTATTCGGACGTCTCCACGTGGCATTCTCGTATCCGGCATCATTGCTGATTCAGCCGCCCTTCACGCAAGGTATTTCCCCACAGGTATCCTACCACCGATCTCGATTACGTAAATGACCTCGCTCATGTCTGTTCCGTTGGTCGGGCGCCATACCCCTGCCTAAAATTTTACCAAAATGAGGCGAAAGCCTGAATCATCGTGAAGGCGCAGCACGAAAGGCCGTGTTCACCATGGAAAACCAGCTACAACCACACGGACGGCGTCATTTTTTAGCCAATACGGGCCGAATGGCAGTGGCTGCCATTCTGGCTCGAGCCGGCGGTTTGTCGGCAGGCGAGGGAATCGGGCCGGGACAGCCGACGCGATTCGCAGCGAGATCACGCGAAACTGACGATCCGGACGCAAACAAAGGAGATTCTGAAATGGCTCATCAGCTACCAGACCTGCCGTACGACTTCAATGCGCTGGAACCCTACATCGACGAGCAGACGATGCGGGTCCATCACGGCAAGCATCATGCAGCCTATGTGAAAAACCTCAACGATGCCCTGGAAAAACATCCCGAGTTGGCCTCGAAAACGATCGAGGAGTTGATGGCCGGGGTATCCAACGTGCCGTCCGATATCCAGACCATTGTCCGCAACCACGGCGGCGGGCACTACAACCATGCTCTTTTCTGGCCGAGCCTCGCCCCCAAAGGCCAAGGCGGCAAAATCGGGAATGAATTGAACGATGCCTTCGATCGTGAGCTTGGCGGATTCGGCAGGTTCGAAGAAAAGTTTACCAAGGCGGCGACCGGCGTGTTCGGTTCGGGCTGGGCATGGCTGTGCCTGAATTCGGAAGGATCGCTGTGCGTCTGCGCAACCGCCAATCAGGACAACCCGCTCATGAAGGGCATCGTCGAGCGAACGGGCACGCCGCTGCTGGGCCTGGACGTGTGGGAGCATGCGTACTATCTGAAATACCAGAACCGTCGGCCCGAATACATCGATGCCTGGTGGAACATCATCAACTGGAAGGTCGTCAGCGAACGGTATGTCAAGGCGCGCGAAGCGCTCCAAGTGTCGGCAGGACACTGAGGGCCGAGCCTTCAGGGCGAGCCCGGTGCCCACCCTGTGAAGTAGGTATTGACTCTTAAGGCAGCCTGTTGCGGGTTTATTCCTTACCGCCTGACTGCCACATCCTGCTGGCCATACGATGAGGTGGCAGCAAGGGATACATAAAGCACCGCATGAGGGGCGATTCGCGGCTGCCGGACCGGCGGCTGGCGGATCGCCTCTCCTGCCTTTCCCTCCGTCCCGAGCCTTGCCGTTGGCTGATAAAACGTATCGTGGCTCCTCCCGCGGGATTTGACAGACGCGCGGGGGAGGTCTAATGTACGCATTACCGGTTTGCCGGTCGGGCGGTAAGACCGTGTCGGCCGAGCAGGTCAGCCGAACTTCATGGGAAGGCGGCTGTTGACAACCGCGGAACGACTCGTTTTTCCCCGTGAACATTTTAACGAGGCGAGTTTCACAAAAGGGCCAGGCCCAGGAGAAGAGAATCCGATGGCAAAGGCGACGAAATGGGTGTACTTTTTTGGATTCGGCAAGGCGGAAGGAAAAGCCCATCAGAAGATGCTGCTCGGCGGAAAAGGAGCAGGCCTCGCTGAGATGACCAACATCGGCCTGCCCGTGCCGGCCGGCTTCACGATCACGACCGAGGCATGCGATGCCTTCTACCGTTCGGGCAGTCATTGGCCGACCGGTCTCGACAAGCAGATCCGGGAAGCGATCAGCAAACTCGAAAAGAAGTCGCGCAAGAAATTCGGCGACGACAAGAACCCCCTCCTGCTGTCCGTCCGCTCGGGTGCTGCCTCGTCGATGCCCGGCATGATGGAGACCGTCCTCAACCTCGGGTTGACCGATGTCTCGACCGAGGCGCTGGCCCGCAAGACGAACAACCCCCGCTTCGCTTACGACAGCTACCGCCGCTTCATTCAGATGTACTCGACCGTCGTGTGCGGGATGCACAAGGACGTCCTCGAAAGCAAACTCCACGCGCTCAAGGAGCGCCTCGGCTTGCGGCTGGACGTCGAGATCCCGGCCGAGGAGCTGAAAAGGCTCTGTGCCGAGTTCAAGGAGTTTTTTGAGCAGGACCAGGGATTCCCCTTCCCGGAGAATGCCTACGAGCAGCTCAAAGGCGCGATCAACGCCGTCTTCAACAGCTGGAACGCCCCCAAGGCCGTCACTTATCGCCGCGTCGAGAAAATCACGGGGCTGATCGGCACGGCCGTCAACGTCCAGCAGATGGTTTTCGGCAACATGGGCGACGACTCGGGCTCGGGCGTGTGCTTCACGCGGAACCCCAGCGACGGCTCGAACGAGTACTACGGCGAGGTCCTGTTCAACGCCCAGGGCGAGGACGTCGTGGCCGGCATCCGCAACCCGCTTCACCTCGACGAGCTGAAGCGACTCATGCCCGACATCTACGACCAGCTCCTGGCGGTGCGGGCGATCCTCGAGACCCACTACAAGGACATGCAGGACCTCGAGTTCACCATCGAGCAGGGCACGCTCTACATGCTCCAGACGCGTAACGGCAAGCGCTCGCCGCGCGCCGTCTTCAAGATCGCCTATGACCAGGCGACCCTGCCGATGCTCACCAAGAAAGAGGCGGCACGCCTTGTCGCCAAGCGTTACCTGCCTCTCCGCTACAGTGCCGTCGTCACCAAGCCCGTCCTGACCAAGGAAGAGGCCATCGAGCGCGTCAACGCCAAGGATATCGAGCGTCTCTTCTACCCCGAAATCGATACGGAAGCGCTCGACGAGGCCCATGGCGAGGGCGTGGAGAGGTTTCTGAACGATCATCGGCTGGGTATGGGCATCAATGCGGTCCCCGGTGCGGCTGTGGGCCGTGCCGTCTTCGACGCCGAGCGGGCCGAAGAGCGGGCCGCCGCAGGGGACAAGGTGGTGCTCATCCGCCGCGAAACGAGCCCGGACGACGTCGGCGGCATGTCGGTCGCCCAGGGCATCCTCACGGCCACGGGCGGCAAGACCTCGCACGCGGCCGTCGTGGCCCGTGGCTGGGGCAAATGCTGCATCGTCGGGTGCGAGGCGCTCGACATCAACGAGCAAAGCCACCAGATGAAGGTCAACGGCCAGATCATCAAGGAAGGCGACTACGTGTCGCTGGACGGCAGCGACGGCAGCGTTTACCTGGCAGAGCTGCCGCTGACGCTCCCGGAACTTCCCAATGAGTACTACAAGATCATGAAGTGGGTCGACGAGGTCCGCACGCTCGGCGTTCGCACCAATGCCGACACCCCCGCCGACGCAGCCAAGGCCATCGAAATGGGTGCCGAGGGCATCGGCCTGTGCCGGACGGAGCACATGTTCTTCGAGACCGAAGCGCGACGCCTGGCTATCCAGGAGATGATCGTCGCCGACCGCGAGGAGACTCGTCGCAAGGCGCTCGACAAACTTCTGCCCTACCAGCGCGACGATTTCTTCGGCATTTTCGAGGCGATGAACGGGCGACCCGTCACGATTCGCCTGGTCGACCCGCCGCTGCACGAGTTCCTGCCCAAGACGCCCGAGCAGGTCCAGCGTCTCTCGCAGGCGACGGGCGTCTCGAAAGAAGCCATCGAGCATCGCTCCGAGCAGCTTCATGAGGCCAACCCCATGCTGGGGCACCGCGGCTGCCGCCTGGCGATCACCTACCCCGAGATTCTCGAGATGCAGGTGCGGGCGATCCTGGAAGCGGCCGTCGCCGTCCGCGCCAAAGGCAAAAAGGTCAAGCCTGAAATCATGATTCCGCTCGTCATGGATCCCAAGGAGTTGAGAATCCTCGAGCAGAAAACGCGCGAGGTGGCCGACTCGATCCTGAAGGAAGCCGGCGTCAAGATCCCGTACCTCGTCGGCACGATGATCGAGATTCCGCGGGCGGCCCTGTTGGCCGACCGGATCGCAGAGGCAGCCGATTTCTTCAGCTTCGGCACGAACGACCTGACGCAGACGGCGATGGGCCTTTCGCGCGACGACGCGGGCCGATTCCTGCCGGACTACGTCGATGCCGATAAAGCGGGAATCTTCCCCGACGACCCCTTCCAGGCGCTTGACCAGACAGGCGTCGGGCTCCTCGTGGAAATGGGTATCGCCAAGGGCCGACAAGCCCGACCGGGGCTCAAGATCGGCATCTGCGGCGAGCACGGCGGCGATCCGGATTCGGTCGTCTATTGCCACCAGGTCGGGATGGATTATGTGAGCTGCTCGCCCTATCGCGTGCCGATCGCCCGTCTGGCAGCCGCCAAGGCGGTTATGGCTGAGGGCGGCCCGAAGAAACCGTCGGCAGCCAAAAAGGTCGCGGGCAAAGCCCGGAGTGCGGCCAAAAAAGCTTCAAAGGCGGTCAAGAAAAGCACGACGTCGACCAAGAAGAAAGCTCGCACGAAAAAGCGATGATCACGTCTTTCCGGGAAAGGATTGACGTCTCATAACGCGTCATAACGCGACAGGAGATACGAGGGGTGTCACGGACCGAATGGGCTGTGGCACCCCTCTGGTTATCATGTTATCGGGGCTTCCTGCGGAACCCCGCGTAATGCGACGGTTGTGTGAGTCGATTTTCCTACCCACCCTCGGACGACTCCCCTTGCCGGATGGGCCCGTGTGCACGCGCTCTTGACCGCATTCGGTCCATGGGCGAAGATGAATTTTGTACGCGAGCGGACCGATGAGCTTCACTAGATCGAGTACGGCCGGTTGATCGGTATCACGAGACAATGAGGTCGGGATCGGTATGAGCCACAACCCCAACGACCCGCTGGAAATCCCCCCGCCTCCGCACATGCCGGGTGAGGCAAGTGGGAGCGAGCCGGGTAACCAAACGCCTTGCGATGCGAGCTCGACGCAAGGGGTGCCTGCAGACGCGGACCCGTCGGCCCGCGAAAACGCCCCCAGCGCGCCGACCTCGCTCCAGGAAGGCTCGACGCAGCGCGGCCAAGTCGTCGAGGTGGGGCCGGAAAGGGTCGTCCTCGTTCTTCCCGGTGACATCCGCGGCACGTTGCCGCTTCTCGAATTCGCCGGCCACCCTACCCCGCGGGAAGGCGATGACGTTTCGGTCATCGTCGAAAAATACGACCCGACAACGGGCGAAGTGGCGATCAGTAAACGGCATGCCGACGAACAGGTCTTCTGGCAGTCGGTTCAGCCCGGCGACCTCCTCGAGGGTGTCGTTACCGGCATGAACAAAGGAGGACTCGACGTCGATCTCGGCGGCGCGAAAGCCTTCCTGCCGACCTCGCAGGTCGACGTGCGCCGGGTCAAGGACATCTCGGTATTCATCGGCCAGCACCTGCAGTGCGTCGTGACCCAGGTCGACCGTACGACCAAGGATCTCGTCGTCAGTCGGCGAAAAGCGATTCACCATGAACGCAAACAGAAGCGACGCGAGGTCGTCGACGCGCTTTCCGAAGGGCAGGTCCTGACCGGTAAAGTCTCCAATCTGACCGACTACGGCGCGTTCGTCGATCTCGACGGCGCCGATGGGCTCATTCACGTGACCGACCTGAGCTGGGCGCATGTCCGACACCCTTCGGAAGTGCTCACCGAAGGCCAGGAGGTCCAGGTCCAGGTTCTCAAGGTGGATCGCACGAAGGGCAAGATCTCGCTCGGTCTCAAGCAACTGACGCCGGACCCGTGGGAGGGCATCGAAACGCGTTACCCCGTGGGGACGCGGGTGCAGACCCAGGCGGCGCGCGTTGTCGATTTCGGCCTTTTTCTGGAACTGGAAAAGGGCGTCGATGCCCTGCTTCCGATCAGCGAGCTGAGTTGGTCGCATCGAATCCGACATCCCTCGGAAGTCGTCAAGCCGGGCGACATGATCGAGGCGGTCGTCCTTTCGGTCGAGCCGGATAAGCACCGGATCTCGGTCAGTCGGAAACAGCTCGAACCGGACCCCTGGACGACGGTCGAGCAGAACTTCCATCTTCACGATACCGTCAAGGGCAAGGTCGCCAAAATCGCCGACTTCGGCGCCTTCGTCGAGCTCGCGCCGGGGCTGGAGGGGCTCGTCCACATCTCCGAGCTTTCCCGGGACCGCGTCAAATCCGTCGAGGACGTCGTCAAGGAAGGCCAGGAGGTCGAGGTCCGCATCCTGAAGATCGATACCTCCGCCCAGCGTATCTCGCTTTCAATGAGGCCTGCCGCACCAGCGCCTTCACCCGAACGCGGACGCGCCGCCAAACGCGGGGATGACTCCAAGAAGCGTAAGCGACCGCTCCGTGGGGGACTGAGCTCCCATTTCGAATGGTAGGCCGCTGGCATTTCGAATGGCAGGCCGCTGGCATTTCGAATGGTAGGCCGCTGGGCCGGGGGCGTGACAAACGACGCGTAACCGGTGCCCCCGCGTTGCGCGTGTCGGCGCCGTCCCGGAAAGTCGTTCCACCTGAGAGCACGGGTTGAACCATCGCCGCATCCGCCGCACTGACAACGACGCGAGTTGTTTGAGCGGGCGCGAAGGCGATCAGTCCGCCTTTTTCGGCTCGGCGCCTTTCAGCTCGAACCCCTTCTTCTGGCAAATGGCTGCGACAACGTCGTCGAAGCGTTCGATTGCATAGCTATCGAGGCGCACAGCCTCCTCGCCCTCGGGGCCGCGACAGCGGAGCGTCACCCAGCCTTTTTCCTTGAGCTGGCTGCTGTCGAGGGATTCCATCGCGTCCCAACCGATCATTCGCCCACCGATCGTCAGACCGTCCTCATCGACGACGACGGTCGTCCCTCGGACACGAATGAAATGCACGAATATAACCACGCTCAGCAAGGCCAACACAAGTGCCAGGATCCTCTGGTTGCGGATATCGCTCTCGGAGTGTCGTGCCCCGACTTCGAAACGATCCGCCCGCACGACGCGATCGTCAACGATCTCGAACGA
>PWPN01000044.1 GCA_003557125.1 Phycisphaerae bacterium
CATCGGTGTGCGCCTCCTCCCTTCACTGATGATGTACCCGTTGAAAAGCATTTCCGGCCTGATCGGGATCGGGCCTTCCGAGAAGATCGAGCGCCACGGGTTCCCCTGCGAGCGCTGCCGGGACGATCGTTGCCCGACGCGCCCCACGCGGCGCCGCTGGGGGTTATGAATGATCTGGGGTTATGAATGATCTGGGGTTATGAATGATCGCAGCTCATGGCCGTAATTACCCATTACCTTTTTCGCTTACCTGATCCTCAGCCATCCTTCTGACGCCGATCGTCTTGCCGTCGATGGTTCAACCGATCGATTCGACCGCCTCATCGTAAAGCGGCGCCAAGGCATCCCAGCCGAAACACGCGGTGAATCGTTCTCCAAGATCCATCGGCGGATCCACGTGCCCGACCGTCCGCAGTTTCTCACTCAGATGGCCGATGCGGTCGGCGAGGTCTTCGGCGCTGCCGTCGTAGAAGAAGGGGGCCGTTTCGTCGATGCCGGCCGAGGCGAACAGCTCGGGATAGGCCAATCGGTGCGGCAGGAGAGGATGGCAGCCGGCAGCGACGGCTTCGACGACGCTGAGGCCGAAGAATTCATGCCACGCGGTCGATACGATCACGTCGGACGTTGCAAGTGCCTTTTCATAAGCGGTACGGCTCGGCTGGTAGCCCCAGTGGTCGATGCGGTCTTCCCACAGGGTGCGGATCTCATCGAAGGCAGCCGGGTATTCGCGGAACTGCTCGCCGACGATGCTGATGCGGAAGGGCACAGCCTTCCGGTCGAGCAGCTTCAGGGCGGCCAGGAACGTTTCGGGGTTCTTGTCATGCTCCCAGCGTGCGGCCCAGAGCAGGCGCAGCGGGCCGGGGGTGCGGGCCGGGCGTATCGGGAGCGGATCGATTCCGGGCGGATGGATCGTGGCCCTGGCCCGGATGCGTTCGACAGCGGCCAGCGGTTGATGGTCCGGCATGCGTTTCAGGAAGGCCGGCAGCGCGTCCAGGAAGCTGGCGCGGTGGAAGGCTGAGTTGAACCAGACCCGGTCGGCTGCCATCGCGGTGGTAAGGTTCGTCAGGACGAAGTGATAATCCCGCTCGCTCTCGTGGCGCACGGGGTAGGTCAGCTGGTTTTCGTGGAAATAGACGATGCAGGGCATTCGACGGATCGCCTCAGGGGCCAGTCCCCGGAATTCGGCGAGGTTGAGCATGTCCGAGCAGAACAGGGCGTCCCATCGCCGACCTTCGTCGAATGCACGGGCTGTTTCGTCTGCCAATGTGATGGCTGCGTGCCGCATCCGCCATTTCCACTTGAAGGGGGGCAGTGTCAGGAGCGTCCACGCATGACGGCTCCGGGCCGACCAGCCCGCCAGGAAGGCTGCGTGGCTTCCGCCGTGATAGGGTTCGAGTGCCAGGATGCGCATCGATCAGGATTCCTTTCAGGTGATATCCGACAGCCTCGCCCTTATACGATGTGATGCCGGGCAGCGCAATAGCAAACCCCGGCATCATCGGGTCTTGGATGATACCGGGGTTGCGATTCGGCGAAAGCGTTCACCTGAAGCCCCGTTCGGAAACGGGTCCCCTCGGACGTTACAGGCTCATATGGACCCGCATCCCGTAGACGATAGCCACGTCATTGGCGCTTGTCCCGCCGGGGTTGACGATGAACTGGAGATCCGGGCTGATATGCAGCCACGGGGTGATTTCGATGTTGTAATAACACTCGACGCCCTGTTCGGAGTGGAACATGGGGGGCAGCTCGTTGCTGAGGTCTGCGTAGAAGTAGCCCACGCCGTAGGTGTCGTTGGCGCGGTTGGGAATCAAGCCCTTTCCGCCCATGCCGATGCTGTAGAAGTAATTGACCGGGTTGACGTCGTCGCGAGCCCAGCCGAATCGGCCGAAGAGCCCGATGCCCTGCGTAGGATCGTCTTCCAGCGTGTAGACGTACTGGTCGAAGTTGTAATAGACCATCACGTTGTCGGGGGCCGAATCATAGGGCAGGTAGGGGGCAAGCTTTTCGAGCAGCTTCGGCGCGTGTTTCATGAGCAGCGGCCCCGTCTCCTTGAAAGGCGACATGGGGTTGAGGTGCTGGAAGTCCTTGGAGCTCCACGCGAAGCCGACGCGCTGGTTACCGGCCAGGCCGAACGGTTTGATCTTGAAGGCCAACTCGTTGATCAGCGTCGTTCCCGTCGGGCTGTGGAAGGCGGTGTTGAAGCCGGTCGTGCTCGGCTTGCCATGGCTGTCGGCGATGGCCGACAGGACGCTCAGCCACGGGGTCGGGTTCCACACCACGCCGGCGCCGAGGACCGTATACGGCAGGAACTGCGGGATCATGATGTTGTTGCGGAGCGCGGCGTTGAGGAACTGGGTGCGCTCGTTGTTGGCGAAGACGTTCGTGTCGAATGCGCGGGAGCCGTCGAGCTTACCGGCCAACAGAATGATCTTGCCGTCCAGGAGGACCTGCTGGATGAACCACTCGCTGAGCGTGTAGTGGCACCTTTTGCCGACGTCGGGTTTGGCCGATAGCAGGTTGACGGGGATGAGCGAACCGACCTTGGGATCGATACCGTTACCCCACCTCGGCTCGGCGTTCAGCAGGATCGTTCCGCCCGGCCACAGACCCATCTTGCCGGTGTCGAAAATAAGCGTGTTGTCGGCCTTGCCGGCATATCGGAATGCATTCTTCGTGGAGCGCCCGCCGTGTGCGTTGCCCTGAAGGATTTGGGTGACGCTGATATCGAAGTTGATCCCGGCGTCCGCGAGTTGGGAGCGGATGCCTCCCCAGTCACCGGTCATCCTCTGCCATTGGTGCCAGTCGCCCGTCTGGAACGTCGTGGGCGGCGGCTCTTCGGTCGGTGCGAAGTCCGGGTCCGGCGTCGGTTCGACCATCGGGCCTGTCGGACTCGCCTGAGCAGTTCCATCGGCCGGCGCCGATTCTTCCTGGCCCAGGCCGACCTGGACGGACGACAACATGATCACCATCAAGCAGAACGCGATCCAACGCATGCCGTGCCTCCCTCTGAGTCTGTTGTACACCCCACCTGTTTGCGACAGCCGATTCGTTTAAACCGGCTGACATGCCGCAGGGTGTAACGATAAAATGGTTCTCTCTGCACCATCCCGCCGCGCCGCGGAATGAGCGGCCGTATTAAAGCAGCAACGCCCCTGCAATGCAAGCGTCACAGGAATTATCGGTCATCAACCCCGACTGCAATGAGAAGAACGCTCGAACCGCGTCTGGTGGCATGAGATGAATGAAGCCTTGTTGACTTCAGCAAGCCATCGACATAAGAAAGCGTCCTGCTTAAAATGCAGCTTCCTCGGGTAAAGAGGGCATATGCCGGCGGCCGGGCCGCGAGATACCAGGAAAGGCAAATCTGATGAGCATTAAAGTATTGCTTGATGAGTCGGAAATTCCGCGTCAGTGGTACAACCTGGCTGCCGATCTCCCCACACCCATGCAGCCGCCGATCGGGCCGGATGGGTCGCCGATCACGCCCGACAAGCTGGCGCCGGTTTTCCCGATGAACCTGATCGAGCAGGAGGTCTGTCAGGATCGCTGGGTGGACATCCCCGAGGAGATCCTGGAGATCCTGTACCGGTGGCGACCTTCCCCGCTGCGACGCGCGGTTTTTCTCGAGCGTGCGCTCGGGACGCCGGCCCGGATCTACTACAAAGACGAGTCGGTCAGCCCGGCCGGCAGCCACAAGCCGAACACGGCTGTCGCTCAAGCCTGGTACAACAAGCAATTCGGCATCGAGCACCTGACGACCGAGACCGGGGCGGGCCAGTGGGGCAGCGCGCTGTCGTTCGCCTGTGCGCTGGTCGGGTTGAGCTGCAAGGTCTTCATGGTCCGGATCAGCTTCGATCAGAAACCCTATCGACGGCTCATGATGGAAACGTGGGGCGGTACCTGCATCGCGAGCCCGAGTCGCGAGACGCAGGCGGGCCGAAGCATCCTCGAGCAGGACCCCGACACGCCGGGCAGCCTGGGCATCGCGATCAGCGAGGCGATCGAGGCCGCGGTGTCGGACCCGAACGGCAAGACGCGCTACTCGCTGGGCAGTGTGCTCAACCACGTCATGCTGCACCAGACGATCATCGGCCTGGAGACGAAAAAGCAGCTCGAAAAGATCGGCGAAAAGAAGGTCGATGTCGTCATCGGGTGTGCGGGCGGCGGCAGCAACTACGCGGGGCTGGCGTTCCCGTTCATGGCCGACAAGATCGCCGGTGCCGACATCGAGATCATTCCCACTGAACCGAGCAGCTGCCCGACGCTGACGCGCGGGCCGTTCGCCTATGATTACGGAGACACGGTCGGCATGACGCCGTTGCTGCCGATGCACACGCTCGGCCATACGTTCGTGCCGCCGCCGATCCACGCGGGCGGGCTCCGCTATCACGGGATCGCGCCGCTCGTCAGCCAGTCGGTCATCGAGGGGCTCGCAACGCCTCGGGCGATGCATCAGCTCGAGTGCTATCAGGCGGCGGTGCTGTTCGCACGGACCGAAGGGGTGATCCCGGCCCCGGAAACGAGCCACGCCATCGCCTGTGCGATCCAGGAGGCGGAAAAAGCCAAACAGGAAGGCAAGGAAAGGACCATTCTGTTCAACTTCAGCGGTCACGGCCTCATGGACCTGGTCGGTTACGAGAAGTATTTCGAGGGAAAGCTCGACGATTACCCGCTGCCCGAAGAGCTGATGAATAAGTCGCTGGAGGCCTTGAAGGATCTTCCCAAGCCCAAGGCGGCCAAGTCGGGTCGGTGGTAACCGGCCGCGGGCGAGAGTCGGCGGAACGACGGTGGCATTCGGAAAGTCGGGCGCAGATTTCGATCATGATGAGTCTGCTACCCAAACAACTGGCCCGCAGGCTGGACGACCCGCATGTGCGTCGCCTGTGGCAATTGACGCTGGGCTGCTGCCTCGTCGGGATCGTGGCGGGATTCGGGGCGGCGGCCTTCAACCTCATGCTGGACGCTTCGCGTGAGGGTTTCCTGGGATTCCTGGCCAACTATCGCCCCCCGTCGCCCGGGTACGAGAAAAATCCTTTCGATTTCGGGACATGGGTGACCGACCCTGGCATCGTGCGCTGGGCGTTGCTGCTGGTCCCCGCGCTGGGGGGGCTGATCAGCGGGCTCATCGTGTTCACCCTTGCGCCCGAGGCTGAAGGCGACGGGACGAACGCAGCGATCGAGGCGTACCACTACCACGATGGGGCGGTGCGACCCCGTGTGCCCCTGATCAAAGCCATTGCCTCTGCGATTACGATCGGTGCGGGCGGGTCGGCCGGGCGCGAAGGGCCGATCGCCCAGATCGGGTCGGGTTTCGGTTCGGGCCTGGCGTCGATCCTGAAGATGCCTCCCGCCGACCGCCGTGTCCTCATGGCTGCGGGTATGGCTGCGGGCGTTGGAGCGATCTTCCGCGCCCCGTTGGCCGGGGCTTTGTACTCGGCCGAGGTGATGTACCGCAAGACGGACTTCGAGCACGAGGTGCTCGGGCCGGCGTTCATCTCGTCGATCGTCGCCTACTCGGTATACGGTGCGCTCTTCGGGTTCCATCCGCTTTTCATCACGCCCGACTATGTCTTCGACGCACCGATGACACTGGTTCCTTACCTCATGCTGGCCGGTATCGTCGCGGTCGGGGCGATGCTCTACGTGCGGTTCTTTTACGGCGTGCGCCACATCATGTTCCACCGGTTCAGGCGTATGCCGAACCATGTGAAACCGATGATCGGCGGGCTTGCGACCGGGATCGTCGGCTTCTTTCTGCCCGAAGCGCTCGCGACCGGCTATGGCGTCGTTCAGGTGTGCTTCGAAAGCGGAGTCGATGCGCTGCCGGACCTGAGCGCGATGCCGTCGGCTGCGGGGTTGGCGAACCTGCTTCCGGAAGGGGCCAGCACGGTGCTCGTGACGGGGCTGCTGCTGGCTTTGATCGCACTGGGCAAGATCTGCACGACGGCCTTTACCGTCGGCAGCGGGGGCAGCGGGGGGGTGTTCGGCCCGGCGGTCGCGATCGGAGGCTCGCTCGGCGCGGCGACCGGCCTGCTGTGCGTCTACCTTTTCCCGAATATGCCGATATCACCGGGCGCGTTCGCGCTGGTCGGGATGGCCGGTTTTTTTGCAGGGGCCGCCAATACGCCCGTCTCGACGATCGTCATGGTCAGCGAGATGACGGGCAACTACAACCTGCTCGTGCCTTCGATGCTCGTCTGCCTGATCGCTTTCGCACTGTGCCGACGGTTCTCGCTGTATGAACTTCAGCTCGACTCGCGCCTCGAGGCGCCGACGAAGCTGGGCGGGATGGCCAATGCGATTCTGCGCGGCTTGACGGTCGAGCAGGCCCTGGCGGTCAAAGGCGGCGGACCCGCGTCCGTCGTCACGATCAAGGCGGATACCGCGCTGTCGGAAATCGTGGAGCGCTATGCGAGTTCGACACAAGGCTGTTTCCCCATCGTCGATGCGAAAGACCGACTGACGGGCGTCATCGAAGCGAATCATATTCGCCGGGTCGTTACGGAGACGGGGATGGGCGAGCTCATCATCGCGCACGATATCGAGGTGCCGGCCGCGACCGTCACGCCGGGGGATTCGCTGCTGGCGGCCGTCAACGAGATGGTCAAGTTCGATCGTGCCGATCTGGTTGTCGTCGATCCGAACGATGACCGACGTGTCGTCGGGGCTTTGAGCCGTGGCGACGTGGTGCTTGCCTATAATCGCCTGTTCAGCGCGGCGTCGACCCCAAGCGCCTGATCCCACCTGCCCGGGCCTAGCGCACGGGCGCCATCCGAGGTACCTTCCGAGATACCGGCATCCCAAAACGCTTCGGTCGTTTCGTCGCTCCGTTATTGCCCGCGATCCGTTATGCGTTGTTCAACGGTGGCAACGCGACGGGCAGCACCTTGAGAATCAGCGGCTGCTGGGCTTTCAGTTCGTCGAGGACCTCCTGGCCGGCGGGCGTGTCGATCTTGAGGACCATCAGGGCTGTTCGCGCCTGTCGCGACAAGGTCATGTCGGCGATGTTGATCCCGTGTCGGCCGAAGATCGTTCCCACCAGGCCGATGACGCCGGGCTCGTCGTTGTTGAAGATGAGGACCATCTCGCCTTCGGGCACGAGGTTCATCTGGTAGCCGTTGATCGACATGATGCGGGGCAGGCCGTCGACGAAGACCTCGCCGGTGATCTCGTGCGAGCCTTCGCGCGTCTTGATGGTGACGGTGATGCGGTCAGTCTGCGCGTCGGTGCCCAGGTCGAGGTTTGTTTCGAGCCGGATGCCGCGCTCCTTGACGAACTCCCCGACGTTGATGACGTTGAGCCGTGTGATGACGCTGGGGCTGAACATGTCGACGAGGATCTGCTTCTGGAGCGTGCCGACGAGCGGTTCGAGGGATTGTCCGTGCGCGGTGACAGCCACGGACTCGACGACGCCCGTGCCGAGGTGGGACAAGAGGACGCCCATTCGGCGTGCGAGGTCGAGGTAGGCCTTGTCGCGGGCGGACAGTTGCGAGGGCAGCCCGGAGACGTTGACCGCCCAGCGGATCTGGTCCTTGACGAGGTAATCGAGCAGCGCGTCCACTGCGTCCAGAGTGACGGCTAATTGCGCCTCTTCGGTCGAAGCGCCGAGGTGCGGCGCGAGGATCGTGTTCGGGGCCGTCAGCAGAGGGTTGTCCGGTGCGGGCGGTTCGGTCGAGAATACGTCCGCAGCCGCACCGGCGACTTTGCCTTCCTTGAGAGCCTCGGCCAACTGGGCTTCGTTGATGATGCCGCCGCGCGAGCTGTTGACGATGCGAATGCCCGGCTTCATCTTGGCGATCGTTTCGGAGTTGATCATCTCGCGCGTTTCATCGCTGAGCTTCGTGT
The DNA here is from genome assembly GCA_003557125.1 of Phycisphaerae bacterium. Lineage (GTDB taxonomy): Bacteria > Planctomycetota > Phycisphaerae > UBA1845 > PWPN01 > PWPN01. The sequence goes on from PWPN01000044.1 coordinate 7,849, forward strand.
GGAGGGTAAGATAGTCGGCTTCGGCGAAGATTTCTTCGCGCGTATCGACCATGCGGACCTGGCCTTCCAGGGCGGTCTGTCCGGAGAAGAAGGGATCGTAGGCGATAACCTTCATGTCGAAGGCCAGCGCTCGCCGTGCGACTGCCTGCCCCACGCGGCCGAGCCCGATGATGCCCAGCGTTTTGCCGGCCAATTGCTTGCCGACGAATTGCTTGCGCTTCCATTGGCCGGCGCGGACGTGCGCGTCGCCCTGCGGCAGATGGCGTGACAGGGCGAGCATGAGCGCCATCGTCTGCTCGGCGGTGCTGATCGTGTTGGCGTCCGGGGTGTTCATCACGAGGATGCCCGCGTGCGAGGCCGCGGCCAGGTCGATGTTGTCCACGCCGACGCCGGCGCGGGCGATCGCGCGGAGTTTGCCCGGTTTTTCGAGCACCTTGGCTGTGACCTTCACGCCGGAGCGGACGATCATCCCGTCGTACTCGCCGACGATGGCGGCCAATTCGTCTTCGCCCAGCCCGGTCTTGATATCCGCCTCGACGCCGGGGACGTCGGCAATGCGCTTGAGCCCTTCCTCAGCCAATGGGTCTGCGACAAGAATCCTGGTCATGGTGGCGTGCCCTCTTTCCGTGTATGTGCCCTTGTCAACGAAGCCGTTCAATTCCCGAAGCGAA
>PWPN01000142.1 GCA_003557125.1 Phycisphaerae bacterium
CGGGGACCGGTTCGCGTGTCCCTTGGTCACTGCGATCCACCGAGGGCAGCCAGCCGATACGCCCGCCGCGAACCTTGGCCACCAGACGTCGCAATTCGAGCACAGCCGGGCTCGAACGACGATTGTGTCCGACGCAGACAGGCACACCGGCCTGACGGCTCGCCCGGACGATCGTTACCATCTCCTCCTGCGTCGCAGCCAGCGGCTTTTCGACATAAACAGGCTTGCCCGCACGGACAGCCGGCAGAATGAACTCGCTGCGCAACTGCGTGTGGGTCGCCAGTAATATGAGGTCGATGCTGGGATCGTTGACCACGCTGTGCCAGTCGTCCGTGAAGCGATCCCCGCCGAACTCCCGGGCGCACGCTTCTGCAACGTCACGATCGAGGTCACAGACCGTGGCCAAGGCCAGCCGGGGGTTCGCGCGGATGTTCGGCAGATGGAACTGGCGGGCGAACGCGCCACAGCCGACGACGGCGATTTGGTGTGTCTTCACGATGGGGCTCCTGCCGGGTTGGCCACGATGTACCGTCCCAAGTATACTGAACGACTGGGGGACGCCAAGACCCTCCGAGGTCGTTGCGTCAATAATTGAACCATCCTGCCGAAATCCAAACGCGGGGGCTTTCACAGGACGTCAGGGCGCGCCGCATGCCTTTCGGCCTCAGGGAAAGGATAACGATGATTCAAAGGGACAGACTGCTTCGTACAGGGACCGCAGTGGCGGCGCTAGCCATGGCCTTGATGGCAGTGGCCGCGTCCGATGCGCGAGCCCAGGCCGGCCAAGGGCAAAAAGACCCCGGCGACAATCGAATGACGATTCCGCGCATTCTGCGTTTCCCCGAACCGACCACGGACCTGACGGTTCCCCCCTGGACGCAGGCTGCCCGGATCACCGGGTTCTTCGATGTCCAGGACCAGTTCATCAGCAAGCATCCCACGACGGCTTACCTTTTTTACGATCGATCGACGTTGTGGGTGGCCTTCCGTTGCGAAGGGCAGGACACCTCGGACCTCCAGGCCCGATACAACGAGCGCGACAGCTTTATCTGGCGCGACGACAGCGTCGAAGTTCTGATCGATCCGGCCGGAGACCGTCTCGGCTATTTCCATTTCGTGGTCAATTCCACGGGAACCCTTTATGACGCCAAGCGAGGTCGGGGCGACTACCAGAGCGACGCGGTCATACAGGTCGACATCGACCCGGAAGGCTGGACGGTTGTGTTGGCCATCCCTTTCGAGACGATCGAGGTGGAAACCCCCACCCCGGAAGATCTCTGGACGATGAATCTCGGGCGTAATACCGTGCTCATCCACGAGACCGACGAGGTGCCGGCAGTGCGGGAGCGCAGTTCCTGGGCGCCGACGCCGGTCACCTACACATTGCCGGAATATTTCGGGGATCTCCAGTTCGGCCACAGCCAGATCGCACCGCCGCGCTTGTTGGAAATGCAACCGATCGCCGTGGGGGCCAACCGCATTCCCATGGACCCGTTGCGCGAAATGCGGTACCGGCTGGTCGGGGTCGACAATCGTGGTGAAACGATCTGGAGCCAGCAGAACGCGGTCCCCGAGGATGGCATGTTGGAATTCCGCCTGCCCGATGACCGCATCCGTCGGGTGACGCTGACCCTGTCGGATGCGCGCGACAACGTCCTGTTCCAGAACACCTACCCCAACGAGTCGCCCGTGGTGGCTGAGCGGATCGCGACGCTCGACGAACTCCATCGACAGATCGCCGAGGCGGTTCCGCATTTTCCCGAAAACGTGCAAGCGAGCGCCCGCACGCTTCTGGGCGAGTCGCGAGCGGAGCTCGACCGCGCTTTAGCGGTCCTGGACGACACGCAACAGCATACGGCGGGCAACTGGCAGGAACTCGGCGCGCTGGCGAGCCGACTCGAGCGATCACTGGGCAGCCCGGCCTCGTTGGCCCAGACGCTCGCGATGTTCCCGCACGCCGACTTTGCCGTCGGCCTGGCCAGCCCCATGCAGAAAATCATGATCCAGGACTTCCCCTTCGAGGGCCACTTCGCCGACCACTATGAGTTGGCCTTGGCCCGCAACGAACGCGAGGGGTTCCAGGTCGTGCTCATGCCGTTCGGACGCGACCTGAGCAACGCCAGTGTGACCGTCTCAAACCTCGTCAGCGAACAGGGCGGCGGACCGATGGCTGGCGGCCAGGTCGAGGTGTCGCTTGTCGGGCATGTCAAAGTCGGTGACGATCAGCCCTACCGGGTCGATTACACGAACGCATGGTACCCCGACCCGTTGCTCAACTTCCAACAGGAGTGCGACATCAAAGATGGCGAGCATGTGGCCTTCTGGATCAACATCGGCACCGAGGCCGACACCCCGGCCGGACGCTACAACGCGACGGTGACCGTCACCGCTGACGAGTCCAATCCCGTCGAACTTACGTTGAACGTCACCGTCTGGGATTTCGAGCTGCCCAAGCTCACCAACCTGCGCAATGCCTTCACCTACCATCACCCCTACGCCGCCAAGATGTACGGCGACCGCTGGGACACCGAGATGGCCTACAAGTACTACGATTTTCTGCTCGATTACCGTCTCAACATCGACAATCTTTACCGATCCGGTCCACCTGACGTCAACCTCATCAAGTATGGTGCGGAACGCGGCATGAATGCCTTCAATGTCGGTAGCGACTTCCATCGTGTCGGCCACAACCCCGAAAGGGATGCGGAGCTCTATCGCTACGTCGAACGGCTCAAAGAAGCCGGCGTCTGGGACATGGCCTACGTCTACGGCTTCGACGAGATCCGAAGCCCAGAGAGATTCGCGCAGATGCGCCGGGCGTTCGGGGCGGTCCACGAGCACTTCCCCGGCCTGCAAACGATGACGACCGCTTACGATCCGACGCTCGGCCAGAACACCGATACGCGCGACGTCGTCGACATCTGGGTTCCCGTGACCGACTGGTACGACCTCGAACAGGCCCGAAAGGCCCGCGCGGAGGGTAAGGAGGTCTGGTGGTACGTCTGTGTCGTGCCGTATCCTCCCTATGCCAACTGGTTCGTCGAGAGCCAAGCGATCGAGGCACGTCTCCTGACCGGCGCGATGAGTTACAAATACGAGGTAGACGGCTTCCTCTACTACCTGGTCAATAAGTGGCTGGTCAACCACCGTGTCATCAGTCGCGGCCCCTACACGAACTGGGATCCCGGCAGCTTTGTTCACGGAAGGAATTTATATACCGCCTACGGCGACGGCAGCCTGTTATGTGCCGGGCCGGACGGGCCGATCTCGACGATCCGCCTCGAAAACATCCGTGACGGATTCGAGGATTACGACTACATTTATAAACTCTACCAGCTCGCCGAAACGCTCCGCGCGCAGTCGAACCCGTCGGCCGAGATCCAGGCATTCCTGGAAGAGGCGGAGGCGCTTCTGACTGTGCCCGACGCGGTCGTGGCGACCGTCACGCGTTTCACGGTCGAGCCGGAGGTGTTGGCCGACTACCGTACGCAGGTGGCAGAGACCATCCTGAAAGGCAAGCAACTGGTGGCTGCGCAATAATGTGATCCATGTGCTTGGAACGGCCCAGGTGTCGGGGCAGGCATCCCGGCACTCCCGGCACCTGGGTCTGTCCGGCAGTCCATAACTCAAGGATTTTCACCGATGATCGATGCCCTCAAGCGACTGCTCGACCACCTGGAAGCGACTTTGGACCCCCGTCAGCAGGCCGACGTCCTCGCACGACACACGCGCGTATTGCGTTGGGAGCCGACCGACCGCGCGCCCGTCATGCTTCAGTATCCCATGCCCGCGGACGGTGACTTTCAACCCTTCCCGCACAGCGAGGCGTTGGCGGACCCTGAAAAAATGCTCCATAACGAGCTGATCGGCGGATTCGAAACGCGGACCTGCTACCATCACCTTGTCGGCGACGACCTGCCCTTCACCGTCCGCGGCAACTACGGCACGGTCGTCATCGCGTCGATGTATGGGGCGACGGTCGAAATACTCGAGAATAACCCGCCCTGGGCGAGGCCCTACGCAAGCGTCGACGCCCTCGAAGCGGTCTTCGACATCGATCCGCAGGATTTCAGTCGCGGGTGGTGTCCGAAAGTTTTCGACACGTACCGATCCTATGCTGACACGCTTGCGGGCTATCCCAATGTCCGCCAGTGCGTCAAGGTCGTCCTGCCCGACCTCCAGGGGCCCTTCGACAACGCCGAAATGCTTCGTGGCAGCAGTCTGTATACCGACCTCATCGAAGCGCCCGAACTCGTCAGCCGCCTGCTCGCGCGGATGGCCGAGACCCAGGTCGCGCTCGCGCGCCAATTGCAGCCCCTGCTCCATGAACCGTTGGCGGGCTTCTCCCATCAGCATGCTTCCACGTTGCCCGGCCATGTGCTCATCCGCAACGACACGCCCATCAACATCTCGCCGGCCATGTACCGCGACCACGTGGCTGCCCATGACGAAACGGTCCTTAAAGGGCTCGATGGCGGAGCCATCCACTTCTGCGGCAAGGGCGATCACCTCATCCCCGAAATCCTCGCGATACCGTCTCTGACTGCCATCGACATGGGCCAGCCGGAGATGAACGACCTGGATACCGTTTACCGCCAATTGTCCGAGCGCCGAATCCCGATCGTCCGAGCCCGCGTACCCGAAGAGCAACTCCTGTCCGGCCAAGCCCATGAGCGTTTCCCCACGGGCGTGACCTTCATGCACGCTGTCACTTCGATCGAGCACGCACAGCGTTTCATGGACGCCTACCGCGCACGAAGTTCCTGAGCCCCGAGCTTAACGGCATCACACTTCGTACTCTTCCAAGGGCAACTCGGAGCCCTACCTGCGCCCTGCCAGAATGGCCGACGACGGTCGCGCAGGCAGTCCCGAAGGCCTTGGGATAATCCCAGATTGACAGGCTTATTTCGTAAGTAGTTATGTAGCAGCATCTTGTGATGTTCGGTCGCTCTACTGCGGAAATGGCACATCGTTTGCTATAACGTCTTTGTAGTGGCAAGTTCCCTTCCGGTTTGCCGACAGGGGGACGGGCCTGAGAGATTTTCAAGGGAGTGGGAGATAATGGTCCTATACTACCAAAAAGCAAAGCGGATTCGGGGGAACAGCATGGAATGGAACGATGGCGTGTTCGGTGAGACTTGGCTGCGATAAGCACGCCACGAAAGAAACGCAGCCTAAACAAAAACAGGAGGTGACGCGATGTTCAGGAACCGGATGAGCACGTGGAGCCCGTTCGATGAGCTGCACCGGGAGATCAACCAGATCCTCGAAAGTTTCAACCCGGTTACGAACGGTGGTCGCATGGCCGGCTGGCTGGGGACTTTCCCGGCCGTCAACATCTGGGAAGACGGCGATGCACTCTATGCCGAGGCGGAGATTCCCGGGGTCCGAAGCGAAGACCTCGAAATGTACGCTGTGGGCAATGAGCTGACCATCAAGGGACAGCGAACGGCTCGGCAGGGGGAGAACCTCACCTATCACCGCCAGGAGCGCGGAGCGGGAGAGTTCACCCGCATCGTGACATTGCCGGTCGAGGTCGATGCGGAGAAGGTCGAAGCCAATCTCTGCAACGGTGTGCTGACGATCACGATGCCCAAGGCGGCGGCTGCACGGGCTCGCAAGATCACAGTGAAAAAAGCGTGATCGAAAAAGCGTGATCGAAAAAGCGTGATCGAAAAAGCGTGATCGAAAAAGCGTGAGGCGTGCAGCGTGCCAAGGCGAACGGGCTTTGAAAAGTAAGCTACGAAGATGTAAAGAAGCTCGATGGAGCAGGAGGTTAAGCGATGGTGACTCAAATGGTTCGAAGCAAACGAGAAGGGGATCTCGCGCGGGTCGAACACGCGCGGGACCGGCGGACGTATCTGCCGAATGTTGACATACTCGAAACGCCCGAGGAGTTTCTCATCCTCGCGGATATGCCGGGCGTGAAACCCGACAGCATCGAGATCGAGTACGAGCAGGGGGTGTTGACGATTCACGGACAGGCCGACCCGCGACAGGATGAGGCGGCGACGAACTACCTGCTGCGTGAATACGGTGTCGGCGACTTCCATCGTTCGTTCACGATCGGACAGGGGATTGACGATGCGAAGATCGAGGCCCATTACAGCGACGGCGTGATGGAACTGCACCTGCCCAAGGCCGAGAAGGCCAAGCCCCGAAGGATTACCGTCAAGGGCGATTGAGGGCACGTGCACACGCCATTGATTCAGGACCGTCTGTGAGAATCCGGGAGGTGTACGATGAACCTGATTCCATGGCGCAATAAGAGTGAAGGGACCGCAGATGCGCCTTTGACTCGCCTGAGAGAGGAGATGGATAATGTATTCAGGCGGTTCATGGGCGAAGGGCGACCGCGGATGACGCGTGAGTCCGAGGCGGCTTCGCTGGTGTTCGGGCCGACGGTCGATCTGGCCGAGTCCGAGCAGGAGGTAACTGTTACCGTAGAGCTTCCCGGTGTCGAACCGAAAGACGTCGAGATCGACGTCGTCGGCACCGCGCTTACGATTCGCGGCGAAAAGAAGCACGAGCGTGAAGAGAAGAAGCGGAATTACCACTACGTTGAACGCAGCTTCGGGCAATTCCACCGGAGCATTCCGCTGCCTTCCACGGTGGACCCGGAGAAAGTGGACGCGACGTACAAGGATGGGCTCCTCACGGTGACGATTGCCAAGCACCCGGAAGCCAAGCCCAAGCGCATCGCGGTCAAGACTTCATAGTCTTTCCCAACGACACAACGACCGGACGGGAGCTCGAGCCCGCCCGGTCGTTTTTTTCAGGTCGACAAGGACGCGGGGCAGCGGTTCAGGAGCCGACCCGCGTCTTTTGTATGGCCGAGATCGTTATTTACGGAACTCGAACGCGTACAGGTCGCAGTTGTACAGCTCGAAGTGGAGCCGTACGGGTTTGCCGGCCAATTCGCTCACATCGCTGTTACCACGCCATCTGACGACGTAGTTCGTGTCGTTGGCGGTGTGGATAAGGTCGCAGTACTCGACGCCGAAGCCGGGCCTTTCGGCACCGTACTCGTTGTAGCCTGCGATCGCTCCCGTATCCGCGCGGAGGATACCGACCCGCGCATATCCGGTGGCCGACGTGTCGATATTGAGCACGAGCTCGCTGCCGTCGAAGATGAGCACGGGCGTCGTGAAGGATCCGCCCGCGTAGCCGCCCCGTACGGAGACGAAGCCGTCCTTGCGAATGACGACGCGGCTCAGCACGGCGATGTTCTGATCGGCGCCGAGGCCTGCCTCGGTCAGCATGCGCTTGTTTTCCGGATTGCGATCCCACCCGTGGAGCCAGTCGCTCGCACGGTAGTAGAGGTACATGTACCGGTCGTCGACGGAGGGGACAAGCCCGTGGATGACGCGGGTCGAAGCCCAGTCGAACTCGCCTTTCTGGCCGAGGGGCACGAAGGGGCGACGGTCATAGCGTTCCCAGACGACCCCGTCGCGGCTGGCGGCGAACTGCGTATCGAGGGGCCCCGCGTTGATCGGCAGCCCACCCGGAAGGCCCTGGACCCGGGCATCGACGTAGTGGTAGTAGACCTCGGGGAACATGTAGTAGGCGTCCTGGGCCCAGGGGTACTTGATGGCAGCGCTCTTGTAGTAATCGACCAGCTGGGTGGCTCCCATGGTCGGGCCGAATTCGTCGGGGAAGATGACCGACGGCATCTCCTGGACGGGCGGGAACCCGTCGATCGTGTCGGACTCGCTACGTGCGATCGTACGGCCCTGCGAGCCGCGCTGAGGGAGGTTCTTTCGGCCGAAGAAGACGTACTTGCCGAGGCGATCGTCGAAGAAGATGACATTCTGCGAGTCGAGGTGATGGCCGCTATCCTGCGGGCTGAAGATCACCACGTTCGGGTGGGTCATTTCCCAGTGGATGCCGTCGGGCGAGCTGAACAGGTGGATGTTTTCTCCCTTCGGCATGTAATGGATGAGCATGCGGTACTTCTGATCCTCCGGTGCATTGGGATCGATGAAGACAAGCCCGCCGCTCTGGCCGATGTAAACGCCGCCGGCGCCATGGCCGAGCACGATGTTGTTATCGGTCGAACCATTGAACTCGGCCAATCCGAGGTTCGGCTTCTCCCAGTGGATGCCATCTTTCGATTCGGCGTAACAGATGGCGCCTGCGTCGTGATCGATGTTCCACTCCACGCTGGCCATCACCTGGTACCACATCCGGTAGGTGTCGCCTTCCTTGATGACGTTGCTGTAGGGGCCGATGCCGCCCACTTCCCAGGGCTGGTCGTGGTCGACGGTCCGCTCGCCCGTCTTGACCGGAGTATGGGTGTGAAGCTCGACATTATGGGTCCGGGACAAGAACCGCCCGTCGATGAAGACCTGCCGATTGGAGCCGATCTCCAGCGGTTTTCCGAAGCTGTTCACCGAGGCGGACTCAGCCCAAGCGACGGCCGACGCACCAAGCGTCGCCATGGCCAGGGCCATTGTCCATCGAAAACGGAACGACCTGCGGTTCATCCGATCTCTCCTTTGTTGAGTGGCGCGAGCCC
>PWPN01000301.1 GCA_003557125.1 Phycisphaerae bacterium
GTCTGGAGCTGCGCATTGACGGCGATCCCACCGCACGGACCGATCTCCAAGCCTGCCTCAACCGCAAGCTTCACGTTGGGCCGTACGCCGACCGAAACGATCACCATGTCAGCGGGCAGGCGCGTCCCGTCCGTCAGCCGTACGCCGACGACGCGCCCCTCCCGCACGTCGACCCCCTCCACGCCGACGCCCAGGTGCAGGCCGACGCCCTGCTCAACCAGTACCCGTTCGAGCCGGGCAGCCATCTCGTCGTCCATCACGGGCAGTATGTGCGGCTGCAATTCGACAAGTGACGTGGCCACGCCGCGCATGTGGAGCGATTCGACCATCTCCAGGCCGATGTACCCGCCGCCGACGACCACCGCCCGCGCGGGCTTTTCGCGATCGAGCCACGCCTTGATCCGATCCGTGTCGGGCAGGTCCCGCAGCACGAACATGTTGGCTGTGCCCGTGTCGGCCCATCCGGGCAGGACGGGGTCGGCACCGGGCGCGAGAATGAGCTTATCGTACGACTCGGTAGAGGCGCGCCCCGTCTCGCAGTCGCGCACGTGAACGAGCCGTGCCGTGCGATCGATGCGAACCGCTTCGTGCCGCGTCCGAACATCGATGCGGAATTTCGCCTTGAAATCATCCTGCGTCGCGACCAGCAGCTTGGAGCGCTTGGCGATCCGCCCGCCGATGTAATAGGGCAACCCGCAGTTGGCGAACGAGACGTACGGGCCCTTGTCGAGCAGGACGATCTCAGCCGATTCGTTGAGACGCCGGGCGCGTGTCGCCGCACTCGCACCGCCCGCGACGCCGCCGACGATCACGATCTTCACAGGTGTCATATCAGTTTCCCGAGCAACATGTCGGTTCGGTCACCGCAGGCCGAGCGCGGTTCCACGGCATCCATGCAAGCAGTTTGGCCATCGGACAGAAACCTGTCCAGCCGCCCACCGTAAGCCCGAACCCGACGAAACCGGTCAGCCACAACCACCGTGCATCGATCTGGGCCAGCAGCAGCGAAGTCAGCAGGATAAGCCCGGCTGCGACCATGACCTGCCGGAAGATCGGCATGGGCGCCCGCTGACGGATCACGTTCACGCCCCCCCGCTTGCACGCCTCGAGGCCCCCTTCGAGCATCGCCACCTCCGCAAAGCCCGCCTCGGCCAACTGCCTGGCCGCCTGCTCCGAGCGCACCCCGCTCTTGCACATGACCAGGACCGGTTCGGACGGATCCCAGGCGGAGGCTGCCTTGAGCAACCGATCGAGCGGCACACACTCGGCCCGTTCGATGCGTTCGCCCACGAACTCATCGAGGTTGCGTACATCGATGACCTTGCCCGACCAACGTTCCATCTCGCTCACTGACACTTTTCGCATGGTTTCCCCCTGTTTCATGTAGCGGCCGCCCCCCATGGCGGCCGTCACCCACCTCGGTGCAGCGCACATTCTATGTCACTCCTCGGCACCGCCCCCATGGCTTCGGATGCAACCGAGCAACCAGCCCGGTCGCGGATCGTTCACGCGGTAATAAACGGTCTTGCCGTCCCGCTCGCTGATAAGCAGGCCGTGGGCTTTCATGATCCCCAGATGTTGGCTGACCGCGTTGTGCGGGATCTTCAGGTGCGCCGCCAGCTGCTTGACCGACACCCGCTCGACCATGAGCAGCTCGCAGATCCGCAACCGGTGCGGATGCGCCAGAACCCGCAAAGCCGTCGCTGCCTGTTCGAGAACCGACAGCGGTATCAATGTCTCCGTGTGACTGTCCATTACTGATCATTATATCATGATATCACGATATGACAACCCTTCTCGGCGATTTTCGCAACGGAACCGTCCTCCCAATCGCACCATTCGCCTAAACCCTTATCGCATAGACAGTTGGAACCACTCTGCGCAGGGCGCCCTCATTGCGGCAACAGCCATCCAACCTTGACAGCAGGCCGTTCGGGCTGCACAATTGCAGCTTCAGGCGGCTCGGCCGGGTTTTGACTGGGGCCGGGCGGTTTGTGTTGGCCCGTGGTGCAATTGGTAGCACGCCTGACTCTGGATCAGGAAGTTCTAGGTTCGAGTCCTAGCGGGCCAGGTTCCCGTCGAATCGACATGCCACCGGCAGGGGCCTTCACTGCCCCACCGCCCGGACAGCCTCATCCTCGCCGCAAGTTGACGCTATGATGCGAGAGTCACGCGGGAAGTCCTTGCGCGAGCGTGCCGGGCGTTCCCGGAACGAGGCAACGGAGGTTACGCAGCGATGTCGGCAAAGCGGATCGTATTGGCTATCACCGGTGCGAGCGGGGCTCCGATCGGCCTGCGCGTCCTCGAGCAACTGGCCGACAGCGGCACAGACGTCCACCTCATCCTCTCCCGGCACGGCCGAGCGATGCTCATCGAAGAGTGCGCACTGCCCGACCGCGACCTCGAAAGGCAGCTGCTGGCAGGCCGCCCTTCCGTCACGCTCCACGACGACGACGATCTGGCAGCCGCACCATCCAGCGGTTCGTTCCTGACCGACGGGATGATCCTCTGCCCGTGCAGCAGCCACACGCTGGGAGCGGTGGCCTCGGGCCTGGGCGATCGCCTCATCCCTCGTGCCGCCCACGTGGCACTCAAGGAGCGTCGCCCGCTCATCGTCGTCCACCGCGAAATGCCCGTCAGCACGATCGACCTGGAAAACATGCTGACGCTCAGCCGGGCCGGTGCGACGATCTGCCCCGCCTCGCCGGGCTTCTACTTGAAACCGCAACGTATCGCGGACCTCGTCGATTTCGTCGCGGGCCGGGTGCTCGACCTCGTCGGCGTACGTCACGCGCTGAACGTGCGGTGGGCGGGCCACATGGATGACACTCCAGACGCCCCATCACACGACGTCAGCGAGCATCGGCCATGACCTCCTTGCACACAAGCGTCCGGGTCGTCGGCCGGTGGGGCGAGATGATCAAGTTTTCGCATTCGATCTTCGCCCTGCCGTTCGCGTTGATCGCCGTCTTCCTTGCAGGCAGATCCGCCTTCCACGCAGGCGACACCTCGCACCTGTATCCTCGACCCGCATTGCTGGCCCTGGTCGTGCTCTGCATGGTCGACGCCCGGTCGGCTGCCATGACGTTCAACCGGATCGTCGACGCCGACCTCGACGCCCGGAACCCCCGTACCGCCGAACGCGCGATCCCCCGCCGACGCATCACGAAGCGCCAGGCCCTCGCGTTCTTCCTGGCATCCGCCGCCGTCTTCGCGCTCGCCTGTGCGGGCTTCTGGCAACTCGACGGCAACACTTGGCCGCTCGTCCTGGCCGGGCCGGTCCTCGCCTACCTCTGCTTCTACTCGTACACGAAACGGTTCACCGCCCTGTCGCATTTCGTGCTCGGAAGCGCGATCGGCCTGTCGCCCGCCGCCGCCTGGATCGCGATTCATCCGGACTCGATCGGCCTGTCCGCCGTCCTGCTCTGTGCGACTGTCACACTCTGGATCGGCGGGTTCGACATCATCTACGCATGCCAGGACGCGCTCCACGACCGCCGCGTCGGCCTGCACAGTCTGCCTGCACGACTCGGCGTCGGCACATCCCTGGGGATCGCCCGTACCGCCCATCTCGCCACAGTGGCTCTGCTTATCGGACTCGTCATCACAGCCGACCTGGGCTGGCTTGCGATGGCCGGTGTCGTTATAGTGGCTGTATTGTTGGCGATCGAAAACGCGCTGGTTCGACCCGACGACCTGTCCCGGATCACGACAGCCTTTTTCACAGTCAACGGCCTCATCAGTCTCGCACTCGGCGCGCTGGTCATAGCCGACGTCCTGCTCGACCTCGGTCCGATCGGCACGCCTTAATCGTTACCATGTCTCCAGGGAGGGAGTTTACAGGCGACACGCTGTCTCCGCGCGGAAGGCACAATCACCAGGCGGCACCGAAAATGCAACTTTCGAGCGATTCACCGGGAGCCCCTTTCATGAAATGCAGCCGGCTTCGAAAGACTGTCGCGCTGCTGCTGGTCGGTATCGCTTCGTTGACTTTGCCCTATGCGCACACATCGGCCGACGGGCAGAAGCTCTCATCCGATTACGAAGCGATCCCTGCACCATGCCTGCCGCAGGTTTTCGCCGAGGCAGCGGCCGCCTGGGACGTCCCCGTCGAATTGCTGCTGACGCTCGGATGGATGGGCAGCGGCTTCGAGGACCGCGGTGACCAACCCACCCTCGAAGGCGGGCGAGGCCTCATGGCACTGCGGTCGAACGCATGGTTCCCCGACGACCTGTCGCTGGCGGCCGATCTCATCGGCGTCGATCCCGCCCGTATCGTGCGCGACCGGTCTGCCAACATCCACGGAGCAGCTGCCCTGCTGGATCATTTCGCACGGCTAGCCGACATCGACCGCACACAGGGCCTCGACGCCTGGCGGGACGTCGTCGCCCGTTACGCGGCCCTCGACGCGGATTCGAGCCGACTCTTTGCCGCCGACGCCTTCGCACGAATCGCGCACGGCTTCACCATCACCAACAGCCGGAATGAGACCTTTACCGTCGAGTCGATGCGCGTGTCGGTTGAGTCGCCGATCGACACGTCGCCGACGTTGCAGCCGATGCACGCGGATTACCCGTCAGCCATCTGGGACCCGGCACCCGAATGCAACTATACCCCGATCCCCTACGACAAAAACGCCATCGTCATCCACATGCTCGAAGGGACGGTGGCCGGGGCGCTCGCACAATTCAAACAATGCACCACCCAGGCGTCCGTGCATTACATCGTTGCCCAGTCCGGCACGATCTGGCAGATGGTGCGCGAGCCGCACGTCGCCTGGCACGTCGGCTGCGATGAAAACCGCACGATCGGAATCGCGCACGAGGGTTACAGCACGTCGCCGTCCCACCCCGAAGCGCTCTACCGGTCATCCGCACGGCTCGCCAAGGATATCTGCCAGAGAAGGGGGATCCCCCGGCGCGTCATAACCCACAGCGGCGCGGGCATCATCGGCCACGACGGGCTCAATGCGTGCTGCTGTTTCGGCCCCGAAACCGACCCGGGTCCGGGCTGGGACTGGGACGGATACCTGAACCGCATCAACGACGGTCAACCGGCCCCCGTCATCGTGTCGGCCTACTCCCGGAAAGTTCACCACAGCGCGGGCGACTGCGATCTCGACCTGGCAGGAGGCACCGCCGTCGAAGCACGAAAAGGCGGCCCGACGCGCCTCGTCGTCACCTTCGATCAACCCATCGAAGGCGTCGAGGGCCTGAGCCACGATGATGTGCGCTTGTCCGCAGGCCGAGTCGCCTCGTTATCCATCGCGGGTTCGCAACTGACCATCGAAACGCGCGACGTGCCGGACGCATCGCGCCTGACAGTCGATTTCCCGGGCATCGCAGCCGTGGGAGGACCTTTCGTTACAGGATCGGTGCGGCTCGGCGTGCTCGAAGGCGACGCGGACGGCAACGGGCGCGTCGAGATGGCCGACATGCATCGCGTCCACGACGAACTGCTGCAACCGGTCACCGATCGCAACAGCCAGCAGGATCTCAGCGTCACGGGCAGCATCAGCGTCACCGACATGGTCATCGTCCGCAATCGGCTGGGCAACACGTTGCCGGACGAGGAGCCTTAGGGGCTCAATTTACTGAGGCGCATTACATCATCGCTGAAGCATCACCGTGAATTTATTTATTTGGCAAAATGGAACACGGCTTTATTCATGGGCAGGTAAATATTTGGTCGATATACTGTGAAATCTGTAAAAAAGGTTAACATGGTCATAAAAATCTGTTGACAGCCATAGTTTTGTGCTATATTTCACAAGATTGTATTTTAGCCTACGGAAATACTGAGTCGAAAGGACTCGCCATGCTCAAGGGATGGCAGGCAGCTCTAGACGAAGAATACCCCGAAACAAAACCCGTCACAGAACGCACCGTCGTGGCGGCCCAGCGACAGGGGCGATGGCTGCGAGGAAGCGTACGCCTGACAATGGGCAGGATCGTAACAGACGCTCAATACCATGAGCGAAGAAAGCGCGCCTTGTCCAAATCTCTGTAACCATTTTTCCTCTCGATGAATCCGCTCATTTTTTTGCTAGGCATGGTGTGCATGCATGAAGACATCTGGAGTAAAATAGTTACATTGCATGGGCACACCAAGGCTCTTACTCTTCGCGCGGAAGAGTTGGATACGAATCAAGAATTCTTTTTCCCGTCTGTTATCCAGCAACGTGATGCTCACGACCACATTATCAGAGCCTACGCGGCCAAAGTCGGCGTGAAGGATTTCAGTGGTGACGCCGAGCAAACTGATAAATACATTCGCACCAATCTGGACAAGGCCCTTGGTCACGAGTATCGCGCTTTTTTCGACATAGCCGACTGGCTCGCCATCTTGTACCGAGAAGAAATCACCGCGACCCTTACTACCTATTCATCGCAATGCATCCGAACGGCAGTACCGAATTATTACTCGGAAATAGTTCCAAGGCTGGAACGACTGCACCGCGATATTGAAGGTATTCGATCGCGAAAGGACATTGGACTCGGAGATGGCATCCTCGAAGAGGTGACCCTCTATCGCAGCTTGCTACAAACACTCGACGACGACTGGGTACGAATCGCTGATTCACTGGGTTCCATGGAGCAACTCAAAGCAGAAGAGAAAAACCAAAACAGGAAAAAATATCTCGCGCAGGTAGTCGTTAATATTCTCCTCCTCTTTGTTGGTCTCTTTGTTGGTTGGCTTGGGGGATGGGTGCAGAGAGGTCGCTGAGAGGTCTTTTTATCCCATATTCAGAGTTGGGACCTCTGAATAACGCCATCAGTGAGCAGAACCATCGCGAAGCGCGCGCGATTCAAATGCTGCTGAACGAATGCGACGATCAGGGGCTGTCAGAAACGACCATGATAGCATCTTCTTGCATATTTTCAGGCCCTTGGCGGGCCCTTCGAATGGCACGTCGGCAGGACCGTCCTGCCGCATCACGCGCATTCCAGGAGACTGAAGCTCCGTTTCAGGTTGTAGGCCGTCGCGGTCAGGGCGAAGTCGATCGCGTTGCGTATCAAGCCACGGTATCGCGTGCGCCGGTAGCCCATATTCTTCATCCACGCGAACGGGTGCTCCACGACGGCTCGCACCTTCGAAAGCTTGCGATTCCTGCGGCGTTGCGCCTGCGGGAGGTCGCCCTGTCCCTTCACCCGGCCGTGAACGATGCCGTTGAAAACACCTCGGTTCTCAAGCTGCCTTTCACGTTCCTTGCTGCGGTAGGCGCTATCTCCATAGACCGCGATCTGCTCGTCCTGCGTCAGTTCGTCGAAATACTTCGAGTCGGGCTCGCTCGCAGGTCCGAAGCGGTAGTCCTTGACAATCCCGTTCGTGTCGGTCGCGATGTGACCCTTGTATCCATGGTACGACCGCTTGTGCTTGTATGTATGAGACGCATCCTGGTCTCGCGTAAAGCTGCCGCCCTTGCCGGTGCGGCCCAGCGGCGCTTCGACGATAGTCGCGTCCACCAGCGTGCCGTCCTTCATCACCACGCCCTTGGATTCCAGGTGCTTGACGACCTCGTCGAACAGCGTCCGGCCTTGGCCCGACTCGCGCAACCGAGCACGAAAGCGGACAAATGTGGTTTCATCCGGCGTGCGGTCATTCAGGCTGAGCCCGACGAAACGTCGGAACGACAGTCGATCCTTGAGCATCTCCTCCAACTGGGGATCCGAAAGCCCGAACCACTTCTGCAGCATGAGGCACTTGACCATCAGCATCACCGGCCAAGGCGGCCGGCCGCCTTCCGCATGATCGCCGTACAAATCCTTGAGCGAAGCCGCCATTTCCTGCCACGGAATCAGCCGGTCGCACTTGTCGAAGAAGGCCTGCGTGCGAGGGCCCCCAAGATCCGCAGCTGCAATATCGAAAAACGTCGGCTCCGCCAACTTACGCTCCATGACATACCTCCTGCACGAGCATCACCATCCACTGGAATACATCGGCAGGATAGCATGCGTGTCAAGGGGTTATTCAGAGGTCCCATGTGGGATCGGCTGTGAGCTTACCGATCCTGTTCCAAGCGGCTTCCATTCTTCGACATTTCCCAGATAACCTCGCCCGGCGACCCCGCCGGACCGTGTTTGATCATTATACCAGCGCTTCCCCCCCGTTGAAGAGGCAAGAAGACGGGGGTTTCCTTGCGATCCGTCCGGTACATTGATTGTGCTGAGCACCATGTGCCCGAGGGCAAGGAGGCCCCACGAGCAGTATACCCTTTGCTGGTGTAGATGCACACTGTGCGAGTTCGTAGCTTAAGACCGTTACGATGAGCGGCCGTTTGATTCCTGGCTGGCGATGTTGAAGACGTAGTGCTTGCCAGGACACTCTGGCAATGCTCGATATCTGAAGATCATGTCTTGAATGGACACTCACTGCGTTTCACTCCGCTCGTAGGCGACCTTGCTGAAAAACGTATGAAGGAGCCCTCCGCGGTTTCGCGGTCTCCCCACATAGGTTTTTCGGCCGCCGTGCGCGTCGACCCCGCTGCGGTCACCATGCGTCTGCCCGGCA
>PWPN01000365.1 GCA_003557125.1 Phycisphaerae bacterium
GCATAGCGACCGGCGGGTCGGCATGCCCATTTTACGGAGGTTCGGTTTCGATAATGCGTATTCATGACGTCCCCTTGCATGGAGGTATGGTCGACTGAGTATGATTATCTATTCTCCATGTCGGACTGTTGCGTTGCTGTGACGCTGTTGAAAGCTCTGAGCGAGGTTGGAAGCGAGGTGACGCAGATGACCTCGCAACTGGCCTTTCATGAGCTCATCGGTGATCGCCAGCGCTTCCTCGAATTTGCCCTCCTGCGCGTATACCAGCGCACGGGACAGCTCAGCATAGCTTTGCAGTCGCTTGATAAATTCGTCCTCTGTCGACGGTGCCGTTCGTGCGATGCGCACAAAAACCTTTTCCGCCTCGTCGATCCGTCCGGTTTCGAAGAACATCCAGCCCAGATACATCGCAAGAATCAGCGACTCCCGCGAATCTTCCGGGCACTGTGCGTTCAATGTTTTCAGACGAAGGCGGATCGGATCGGCCGGATCGCCGAGTTGTTCGAGATCGGGCAGCGGAATGGCTGCGGTCTCTGCGTCAACAACCTGGGATTCCAACGGCCACGTCAGGGAACTGGACAGAAAGGCCAACCGCTGGTTCCGCACGGTCTGCGGCGCCGCTTCGAGCGCAAGCAACGCCACTCCGATCAGCGGTGCACGGGGTGCATTCGGCCAATGTTCGAGCAGACTTGAAAACGCCGCCCGGGCCTCATCGTAGCGTTCGAGCCGCCAGAGGATGCGGCCCAGTTTTTCATAGAGCGCCGGGTTCGGGGCCAGAACGTTTGCCGGGTTGTCGGAATCTCGATCGTACTGTTTCAAAAAAATCTCATAGTGCCGCACAGCCGCGGCCCAGTCGCGTTGCTGCTCGCAGATCTCGGCCAGAGAGATCCTGGCCAGCCGTTCGAGGACATCCACGTGCCTTGCGACGGGCGACGTAGCATCGAGCGTGGGTTGCAACACGCGCGACTGGGCGATGACCCGCTCGAAAGCCGCGGCGGCCTCGCTCGCCCGATCCTCGATGCGGTGGATCAGGCCGACCATGTGCGTCGCGCAGAGTTGCGCATAGCCCGAAGCACGCGACGACACGTCTTGAAAACAAGCCAGCCCCTCGGCGAGGCGACCCGCTTTGAAATGGGCGATCCCTTCTTCATACCGGCCGTGAGGTTCGAAGGATGTTGCACGGGCGGGTTCTTGTGGTGATGTGGTATTTTGGCCGAGACAAGGCGGGACCGCTTTCAGAAACAGGCACAGGACGATCGCCAGGCACCCGCGGATCGTGTCACGTTTTCGTGTGGTGTGAATGATGCCGTTCATCTTACAGTCCCCTCCGCTGCGGATAGCCTTCCGCGTTCCGCGTGCTTCCGAACACCTCGATGTCGATCGAAGCCGCCGGCTGGGTCGCGGCCGCGTTCACCTTGGTCTTCGGGTCCTCCGCTTCGGTCAGCCAGACCCCGCTGATCTCCTGGCGGATGTCGATGTGCATGCTCAGCCACAGATGGAGCAACGTGTTGTACTGCCGGAGGCTGTATATGATCGAAGCGCCATCAGGCGGCCATGCGCCGATGTTCCATGCATCCAGCAAGGCCGACAGGTGTGCTTCGAGGAGGGTATGCAGCCAGGGTGCCTCCGTCGGCACCTCCTGACTGTGGAGGAATGAGGGCATGTAGCAGCTGTATGCACGTTGCGTCCAGTCCTGGCAACTGTTGTTGGTCACCGGTCCCAGGACATCGGCCGGGACGGGGAATCCCGTCACCTTCGTGTGGATCGGTGTGAGAACGAAAGTTTCCAGGAGCGGCTCAGCCGTCGTATCGACCGACTGTTCGCCAGCTTCCGGTCGCTGCCCCAGTGAGACCGCCGCTGTCCCTGCCACAGCCAAAGCCGTCAGGGCGATGAATGTTTTCCATCTCGCCATCCGCTTGGGAACCCGCTGTGCCGTCATAGAGATGTCTCCTGAAGGGGCCAGGAAGCCCGCAGTGCGGCGCGGTCGAGCTTGCCGTTGGCGGTCTTCGGGAGTGCATCGAGGAACCGGATCTGGCGTGGCACCTTGAACGCGGCCAGCTGTTGCCGGCAAAACGCGCGGAGTGTCGCGTCATCCGTTTCGCACTTCGGCATCCGAACGACCGCTGCGGCCAGATCGTGCCCGAGGACGGCATGCGGCATGCCTACGACGGCTGCCTCGCGTACTTCGGGATGGGCACAGAGCGCGTTTTCGACCTCCGCCGGATAGATGTTTTCGCCGCCCCTCAGGATCATTTCATCACGACGGCCCGCCAAGTGCAAGCATCCGTCCGCGTCGAGCCGCCCGATGTCGCCGGTGTGAAGCCATCGGCCGCGCAGAGCACGAGTTGTGGCGGCGGGATTATTGAGGTAGCCGGCCATGACCGACGGGCCGCGTACGCACACCTCGCCGGCCTGATCGCCCGTGACGGGAAGGTCTTGCTCGTCCAGTATGGCGATCCGGGTGCCCGGGATCGGCAGGCCCACCGACCCCATTTTTTGCATCGCCCAGGCCGGCGGCAGCACACTGACGCATGGGCCCGCCTCGGAAAGCCCGTATGAGGAGACGAAGCCCGTGTTCGGCAGGGCTTCAATGAGGCCTGACTGGATGCGGTGCGGCATCGGCGCGCCGCCGGTGACAAGGAGCCTCGACAACGGTGGAACGGACCGGCTGCGGGCAAGGCAGTGATGAAGCATCACATACATCGACGGAACGGCGCACAGCGTGGTGCAATGCGCCTCGAGGGCTCGCTCCCAGGTGCCTGCGGGCTCGAAGGGCTGCGGTCCGAGCACGACGGAGGCGCCGCAGCCCAGATGGGCCAGGACCTGCTTGGTCAGGGTGTACGAGTGGCATCGTCGCGGGCCGCCCGGGCGAGTGTCAAGTGGCCGAAGTCGCCGACCGATGCAAAGACGGGAAGGACTGCGCGCCTCGCCATGGGCCCGCGCGCGTGGTTTTTAAGGCACATTGTCCGCTTTTTTCGGACGCTGGCTGCTGACTGGCTGACGACAGCGTTCGAATGGTGTGGTTCCGGCGACATGCCCGGACAAAAGCAGGTTTTTTTTGCGGTCGAGGGCCTGAGCCGATAACGCGCGCCGACGCACCATGCCAGGTTATCGGGAAAACGGAGACGGAAGAAGGCTGCCGCGACGCCATGCGGCAGGTCAGTGGATACGATGACAGATGTAGAAGCCAATGCAATCCGACACTGGCCGCTCCGCTTCGACGGTGAGCTCGAAGCCGAGTTCCAGGAGTACTACTTCAACGTATCGTTGAAGCACATGCGCATTGCGCAGGTGATGGGCCTGTTGCTCTACGGAACGTTTGGTATCCTGGACGCCTTGCTTCTTCCGACGGCCCGCAACCAGATGTGGCTCATCCGTTACGGGTTCGTCTGTCCCACCGTGGCCTTCTCGATCCTCGCGACGTACTGGAGGGGTTTTCGCAGGTATCATCAGCCGATCTTCACCGTGTCGATCGGCGCGGGCGGCCTGGGGATCGTCGCGATGAGCGTGCTGGCGCCCCCGCCCGGCAACACGACCTATTACGCCGGCCTTATGCTGGTCATCCAGTTCGCATGCGTATTCTGCAAATTGCGGTTTCTGTGGTCGATGGCCTTGGCGACCGTGATCGTGGTCGCGTATCTGTTGGCCGTGATCTTTATCGTGCCTACAGAAACGCCCATCCTGATCAACAATACGTTTTTCTTCGTGAGCACGGTCTTCATCTGCGGATTCTCCAGCTATTTCATGGAGTACCACACGCGCCAGAATTTCTATCACCTCCACATGATCGAGAAGGAGCGGAGCAAGACAGCCTTGACGAACAAACGCCTCGTCAAGGAGATGATCCAGCGCAAGCAGAGCGAGGCGGAGCTCGCCCGCCACCGCGACCAGCTCGAAGAGATCGTCGCGGCCCGAACGGCCAAGCTCCGCGAGGAAATCCGCCAGCGACGCGAAGCCGAGCTCCAGATGCAGCATGCCAAAGAGGCAGCCGAGGAAGCCAACCGCCACAAGAGCGAATTCCTGGCCAACATGAGCCACGAGATCCGCACGCCGATGAACGGCATCATCGGAATGACCGAGCTCGCGCTCGGGACCGAACTGGACAACCGGCAACGCGAGTACATGACTACCGTCCTGCAATGCTCCGAAACCCTGCTCACGCTGATCAATGACATTCTCGACTTCTCGAAGGTCGAGGCTGGAAAGATGACGATCGAGCAGGTCGAGTACGATTTGATCACGACCGTCGAGCAGGTCACCGACATTCTCGCCCGCAGCGCCGAGAAGAAGGGTCTCGAGTTCATCTGTCACGTTCACCCCGAAGTGCCCCGCCGCGTGCTGGGCGATCCGACCCGGTTGCGCCAGGTTCTGACGAACCTCATCAACAACGCCATCAAGTTTACCGAACGCGGCGAGGTGGTGATTTCGGTCACGGCCGAATCCTGCGACGAAACCGAGGCTGTCCTTCTATTCTCGGTCCAGGACACGGGGATTGGGATACCGCAGGATCGCCAGGAGGTGATTTTCGACACCTTCATTCAGGCCGACGGCGCCACGACGCGCAAATACGGCGGCACGGGTCTTGGCCTGGCGATCGCCCGGCAGATCGTCGATCTCATGGGCGGATCGATCTGGGTCGAAAGCGAAGTCGGTAAGGGCAGCACTTTCTACGTCCGGCTCGCATGCCCGGTGGGCGAGTCGGGAGAAGGCGGCTGGGGGATCGACCCGAAGGCGACCCGTGAGGCGCGCGACACGCTCGAAGGCTTGCACGTTCTCATCGTCGACGACAACGCCACGAATCGTCAGATTCTCGAAGAGACGCTCACGCAGTGGCGGTGCGAAACCGAGTCGGCCTGCGACGGCCATGACGCTCTGAAAGCGGTGCAGCGCGCCGATGCCCAGGGCCATCCGTTCTCCCTGATCATTCTCGACGTAGACATGCCGCGCCTGAACGGCTTCGAGGTCGAGCGGTCGATTCACGGCAGTGCGCTTTCCGTCCGGCCGCGTATCGTCTTCCTCAGTTCGATCAGCGTCCACAACGAGATTACGGATCGGCAAGCGATCGCACGGAACACCTACCTGACCAAGCCCGTCAAGCTTTCCAACCTTCGGGAAACTTTGATCGATGTCATGTTCGCAAAGGAAGCCGGCGACGATGCGTCTTGCGAGGCATCCGACGCGATCCGTGAACGGGAAGTCATCGACGGTTTGCGGGTGCTGCTCGTCGAGGACAACCCGGTCAATCAGAAGGTGGCATGCGGGTTGCTGAGCAAGTGGAACCATGATGTCACGGTGGCCAACAACGGCCGGGAAGCGCTCGACGAGCTCGAACGCCATGAGTTCGACCTCGTTTTCATGGATGTTCAGATGCCCGAGATGGACGGGCTGGAGGCGACCCGTCGGATCCGTTCGGACGGGCGGTGGGAGAGCTTGCCGGTCATCGCGATGACCGCACACGCACTGGACAGCGACCGGCAACGCTGTCTCGAAGCCGGCATGAACGACTGCCTGATCAAACCGATCAGCATCGATGCGATCGAAAAGGCGGGGGGACGATGGTGCGGGCAGTCGAAGGCTTGTCCGACCGTTCGATCGGAAGTCCCCGAGGACCGGGCAGACGTTCCGGAAACGGAAAAAATCATCGATGTCGACAAGGTGCTGCTTATGCTCGGCGGAGACCGCGCCATCTTCATCGAGGCATTGACTGCATTTCTGGACAACCTTCCCCGGACGGTGGATCGCCTCCAGTCCGCACTAAGGTCGAGCGATGCGAAACAACTGCGCATGGCTGCGCACAGTTTGAAGGGGGGGGCTTCGTCCGTAGGGGCCGAGCCCGTCCGTGCACTGGCGTCCCACCTGGAAGAGATGGCCGGTGCGGGGGAGATAAGCACAGCCGTCGACGTGATCGACAAACTCGAAGCGGAGATCGCCCGGATGCAGGAGTTCGCGCGATCGATCTGCACAGAGGGAGCAACCCAACGATGACACGATCCAATCGAATCCTCGTGGCTGACGACGATCCTGCCAGCCTGATCATTCTGCGACGCGCGATGGAGCAGAGCGGATACGAGGTGCGCACGGTCGAGGACGGCACGAGCGTCGTGGAGGTCGCCACGTCGTATCGGCCGGATCTGATCGTACTCGACGTGTCGATGCCGGACATCGACGGGTTTACGATTTGTCAAAAGCTCAAGGCACAGGCGCGCACAGCCATGATCCCCGTCATTTTCGTGACGGGCTCCTGCCAGACCGAGCAGGTCGTGCAGGCATTTGCGGCCGGCGGACGCGACTACATCGCCAAGCCCTTCACGGTCCAGGAGGTGCTTGCCCGCGTCGAGATGCAGATGAACCTGCAGCGCAGCGAGGCTGAGCTGCGACTCAAGAACAACCAGCTCGAAGCCCTCAACAGGGAACTGGCCGACCTGTGCCGGGTGGATCCGCTCACGAAACTGCTGAACCGCCGTTCGTGGGACGAACTGGTCATCCAGGAGCACGAGCGATTCCTGAGGCACGGGTGCCCTTACAGTGTCATAATGATCGACGTGGACCATTTCAAGTCCTACAACGACGCGCACGGTCATCAGCTGGGCGATCAGTGCCTGTGCCGGATCGCCGAGGCCATCGCGGGCGCCTGCCGTCGTATTGATTTCGTGGGGCGTTACGGAGGCGAGGAATTCGTCGTGCTCGCTCCCGAGACGGATGCGGACAAAGCCGTGATGCTGGGGGATCGGATCCGACGCACCGTCTGGGGATTGGCCATCGAACACCCGGCCGCGACCGGGGCGGCGCGGATCACGGTCAGCCTCGGCGTGGCTGTCGGCGCATCGTCCAGCTGGGAAGATGTGCTCCGAAGGGCCGACGACGCGCTCTACGTGGCCAAGCGCTCCGGGCGTAACATGATCTACCTCGACCGCGGACGACTCGCCGACGGGACCCCATCCGCGCCTGCCTGCGTGGCGGGCGAGCCCTCAGAAAAAGAGGGGCAAGCCCGCATTCGGCCGATCGACGTACTGATCGTCGATGACGAGCCGACCAACCGGGCCGTCTGCCGCGGAAGCCTCGAACGGGCCGGCTACAGCATCCGCGAGGCGGCCGACGGGCATGAGGCCCTGGAAAGGATCGTCGAGCACCGGCCCGATGTGGTCGTCATGGACATCATGATGCCCGGAATGGACGGCCTCGAATGCACGCGCACGCTTCGGGCGGACCCTGACACGCAAGATCTGCCGATCATCATCGTCAGCGCGCTGTCCCGGACGGAGGATATCCTCGAGGGGCTCTCGGCGGGGGCCGACGAGTATCTTTCCAAGCCCATCCGTGCATCGGAGCTGGTCCTCCGGGTGCAGTCGATGGCCCGACTCCACCGCGAGCGCATGGACCTGCTGTCCAGTTACGAGCAGCGCGGCCGACAGATGCAGATTCTGACCCGGCTCGTCGAATTCTGCCGATCCGTCAGCAACTGCACGCGCGCCGATGATATTCTCGACCACACGGTCCGCGCGGTCGCGGACGTCGTGGATTGCAGGCGCGTTTCGATCATGCTGCCCGACGCAGGCGAAGCGCACCTGGCCATCGCCAGCTCGCTGGGCATCGATAACGAACTGGTGCGCGAAGTCCGCGTGCCTTTGGGCGAGCCGATCGCCGGTCAGGTCTACATGGCCGGGCGACCCATCGTCGTGAACACCGAAACGCAGGCGCGGTCTTCGCCGGGCGACTATGACGCGCCGTTTTTCGCGAGCGTTCCGCTCATCTCTGCGCCGCTGGACGCCGCGGGTCGGACCGTCGGCGTGTTGAATGCGACGGAAAAGGCTGGGAACGTTCCCTTCGAACCCCGCGACATCGAGTACATCGAGCTGATCAGCAAAGTGGCCGGCACAGCCGTCCACGACATCAAGATGCGCGAGGCGCGCGACCAGGCGTCCGATTCGATCATGGTCGCTTTGGCCAAACTGGCCGAGTACCGCGACAACGATACGGGCCGTCACCTTGACCGGGTGACCCGTTTCTGCCTCTTGCTGGCCGAGACGCTCCGCACGCGGGAGGCTTACCGTGACGTGATCGACGATCCGTTCCTTTACAACCTGGAACGTTCGGTTCCGCTCCACGACATCGGCAAGGTGGCCATCCCCGACGAAATACTCCTGTTCCCGGGGAGGTTCAACGAAGAGCAGATGGCCATCATGCGCACGCACACCGATACCGGCGCCAACACGATCCAGGCGCTCATCGCGCGGGCCCCGGGCGTCACTTTTCTGGAGATGGCCACTCAGATTGCGCGCCACCACCACGAACGCTACGACGGCAAGGGGTACCCGGCCGGGTTGCAAGGCGAGGAGATTCCACTGGCAGCGCGGATCGCAGCCGTAGCCGACGTCTAC
>PWPN01000047.1 GCA_003557125.1 Phycisphaerae bacterium
TCTTCCGGGATCAATGGGGCATTGCATGTCTTTGCGTTTTCTGGAATCAGCCAAGGGTTCATTTTCGACGTGGTGGTTCATGCTCGTGCCGGGCGGCCTGAGCTGGCTGATCGTCACGTACTATCACTTCCTGCGGCGCAGTGTCGTCAATCCGTTCGGAGAGCACGACCTCGACCCGGTCTTTCTTGCCAACAAGGGCATGGCCATCACGGCCGCCCTGATGATTGCGGTATCGGTCGCGATCGGCCCCATGGCATACTGGTCCGCACGATTCAGCCGCTGGGCCAAATCCCGACGCGAGATCGGGCTTGCAGGTTTCGGATGGGCTGTCCTCCATGTCCTCACAGCCGTCGTTGCGTTGGGGGGACGATTCCCATGGAGCTGGTACACGGATAAACCGCTGGTTCTGATCGCAGGGGGGTTGGCCCTGGCCCTGCTGATTCTCATAGCCGCACTTTCCAATCGCGACGCGATGCACTGGATGGGCGGCCGAAAGTGGAAGCGGACGCAGCGGCTGGTTCACCTCGTCCTTGCCCTTGTGGTGCTGCATTATGTCGCCATCGGCAAGCCCGCAAACTGGCTGGCCTGGATCGAGGGACGTACCTCTGTCCAGACGCCGTTGCCGCCGGGCACACTCCTGCTGACCCTGGTCCTGGCAGCCCTGCTGGCCATCCGCATTTCCGTGTGGCTTCCTGTCAGGCCCCGCGCAGCGCGAAGCCGAACGCAACAATGACTACATCGTTGGCCATACGCTTCGTTTTTATTGCACCGAGGATGCAACTTGCAGCGGGCCGGGCGCCTGGGCGCCTGGAAATTCCGACGCGCGTGGCATAAGCTCCCAGGCCAAGGAGGTGTTGCATGAAAACGCTTACCAAAGAGCTCTGGATGGACATCCCGACACGGAGAGCCATCGTTTCGATCCACCGCGAGGTCGAACGGCTCGTCGGCGAGAGCGGCGTGAAGGAAGGCCTCGTCCTCGTCAACGCGATGCATATCACCGCCAGCGTCTTCATCAACGACAACGAGAGCGGCCTGCATCACGATTACGAGGTCTGGCTGGAGAAGCTGGCCCCGGAAAAACCCCACAGCCAATATCGTCACAACAACGGCGAAGACAACGCCGACGGCCATCTCAAACGGCAGGTCATGGGGCGCGAGGTCGTCGTAGCCATCACGGACGGGCAACTGCACCTGGGGCCGTGGGAGCATATCTTCTATTACGAATTCGACGGCAGACGCCGCAAACGCATTCTCGTGAAAATCATCGGCCAGTAATGCCCGCTTTCTTGATCGGCAGGGCATTCTTCACGACAATGCCCGCGATGCCAAGGCAGGCAACGCTGCCCGGGCCTTCATCGCTTCAAACAGCGTCACCCGCATGCGACGCAGGGGGCAGGCAGGTATGCATCGGTTCAACGGATGGGGCATGGGCGGGATGGCTTGTATGGTCGCAGCCGCGGCGATGGGCTGCGCGAATCAGGAGGCTGCGATGAGTCGCGAATGCACGGAGCCGGCGAAGGTTCAGCGGTTCGGCAGCGTCATCGGGATCCGCAAGGAAAACATCGAAGAGTACAAGCGGCTCCATGCGGCTGCCTGGCCGGGGGTGCTCGCGAAGATCCGCGAGTGCAACATCCGCAACTACTCGATCTTCCTGGCCGAGGTCCGACCCGACGAGTACTACCTTTTCAGTTATTTCGAGTATGTCGGCGACGACCTCGCCAAAGAGATCGAAGAAAAAATGAAGACGGACGAGACGACCCGGAAGTGGTGGTCGTACACGGACCCGCTTCAGGAGCCCGTTCCGACGCGGCGCGAGGGGGAATGGTGGCACACGATCGAAGAGGTCTTCCACACGGATTGACCGATTGATCGGCTCCCTTCCGTTCGCCCGCGCCGCATGTTCAAAGGCAACCGCCGGACCAGGAGATGCACATGCTGGCGATGACCGAACGTATGGGTGCCATCGATTTGGTCATCATCGTCATTTACCTCGTGGGGATCGTCGTGGTGGGCTGCGTGGCGGGTGCGCGTCAGCGACGCCTCGGCGAGGGCAGCAAGAATTACTTCCTGGCCGGCGGCACGCTCACTTGGCCTTTGATCGGCCTGGCGCTTTTCTCGACGAACATCTCGACCACTCACCTCGTCGGACTCGCGCAGGAAGGCTATAAGAACGGCCTGGCGCACGGCAGTTTCGAATGGATGGCCGCCTTCACGCTGATCGCGCTGGCGCTGTTTTTCGCACCCTTCTATTTCCGCTCGAAGGTGGCCACGCTGCCGGACTTTCTCGAAAAACGCTACGGGCGCGGGGCGCGGAACTGGCTGGCGGCCCTGTCGATCCTCTCGGCTATCTTCATCCACATCGGCTTTACGCTCTACACGGGAGCCGTCGTGCTCGAAGGGCTCTTCGGCATCGACAAGATGGTCAGCATCGTCGGGATCGCGCTGCTGACGGGCCTCTACACGATCGTCGGCGGACTGTTGGCCGTCGTCGTCGCGGGCTCCATTCAGACGATCGTACTTTTGGCGGGCTCCATCTGCATCACGATCATCGGGCTCTATCACATCGGCGGATGGGGCGGCCTCGAACAGAGCGTCGACCCCGTCATGCTCACCGTGCTCCGCTCGGCCGACGACCCTGCCAATCTTCCCTGGTACTCCGTCTTCCTGGGTTACCCCGTCATCGGCCTGTGGTACTGGTGTGCCGACCAGACGATCGTTCAACGCGTGCTCGGCGCCAAGGACGAAAACCACGCACGCGTCGGCCCGCTTTTCGCCGGCTTCATCAAAATCCTGCCCATGTTCATTTTCTTCCTGCCAGGCCTTATCTGCCTCGGCCTGATCAACCAGGGACGCTTGACGCCCCTGTCGGTCCGAACGACGGGTGAAACGCTCGCGCCGGGCGAAATGCTGCCCGACAGCGAACGGCAGGTTTATCAGGCATTGGAGGCCGCGACGGAGCCGCCCTCAAGGGGCGTCGCGCCCGCGCAGCTCGTGGAAGCGAGCGGTCTCGACGACGCGACCGTCCGCGAGGCGCTGGTCTCCCTTCAGGGGCGCAAGCTGCTCGAACCGCTCGATGAAAACGTCTATGCCCACATGATCATCCACTTGCTGCCGACGGGGCTCCGAGGCCTCATGGCCGCTGCCCTGTTGGCCGCCCTGATGAGCACCGTCTCCGGGGCGCTCAATTCGATCGCCACGCTGTTCAGCTACGATATCTTCAAACAGTGGAGGCCGGACACCTCGGAAAGAAAGCTCATCCGCGTCGGCCAGATCGTCACCTTCATCGGCATGGTCTTCGCGATCCTCTGGTCGCCGGCCATCTCGCATTTCACTTCGATCTTCCAGGGCACGAACGCACTGATCAGCTACGTCGCGCCGCCGATCACCGTCGTTTTCCTGTGGGGGGTCTTCTGGCGGAAGGCGTCCTACCAGGGCGCGATGACCACCTTTGCCGTCGGCTCGGCCCTGGGCGGGATCGTCTTCCTTCTCGACTGGTACCGCGAATTCACCGGCTGGAACGTGCCCTTCATGATGACGACCTTCTATCTCTTCGTCATCTGCTCGGGCATCCTGGTGGCCGCCTCACTCTGGCGGCCCGCGCCGCCCTCGGCCGAGGTCGATCAGCTCGTGTGGAAGCGCCCGCTCGAGTGCCTCGAAGGGTCGGCCTGGCCCGGGATCGGCAACTTCCGGATTCTGTCCGGCGTACTCTTCGTGACGATGGTCGCGCTTTACGTGTGGTTCCGCTGAGAATACGCCTGGTTCCGTTGTGAATGTGGCAGTCGTTCCCTGTAGCGGCCGCCCCTCCGTCTTCGCCTTCGGTTACGCCGCGACATCCCCGTGGTGGCCATCCCCCGAATGGGTGTCAAATTATGACGCACCTTACGCTCTCATCAGCTCCGCCTCACGGAGGCTGGCCCTGGGAAACAGGATGTTGTTCTCCTTGTGGATGTGCTGATGGAGGTCGAATTCGAGCTCCGTCAGCGCATCGAGCATCGCGCGGTACGAGGGGCACGCGTCCTCGGGCGGGACATAGCCGCCGGTCAGATCGCGCAAACGTGCCAGTGCGTTGCCGGCATATTCGTGCTCGTGTTCCATGACCCGGATCGGGTTATCCAGCCCGCCGCAATGCGCGGTAGCCGAGACGTCCCCCTTTTCCATGGCGCGGATCATCGGGAACAGCACCTGTTCTTCCTTCATCATGTGCATTTCCAGCTCGTCCTTGAGTGCCATAAAAGTGCGCTGGACATCGGCCAGTTCGCCATGCCGCTTGCAATGCGCTTCGCGCACCTTTTCCATCAGATCGATCAAGCGCGGCAGCACGTCGCGCAGGTAGACGTGATGCGTGCGCTCGATGTGGTCGGCCAAATCCGTCAGCGAGGCTGCGTTCCAGTCCGCCTCTTTTTCAGGCGGAGTCGTCTCGTCAGCCTTGTGGAGTCGCTCGATCACCTCGTCGGCATTCAGGCCTTTTTCGGCACATGCCTGTGTGAGGGGGATATTCCCGTTGCAGCAATAATCGATTCCGTATTCCTCGAATATTTTTGAACGGCTCAGCCGTTCCGTAACCAGTTCGCCGACCGTTCGCTCGGTTGTGAGCGGTGCCATGGGTCATCTCCATCCATGTAAGGTCAGAGTTCAACTCAATCCATATTCAATGATAGGTCGCTATCCGACTCAGAACAGGTGTGGAGTTACCGTAGCGGTAGAACCAGAGAGAGCGTGACAAGGCTTTGATTAGGTTGCAGTTTCGCGGCGCCGGGCATTCGCCGTCGGCCCATCGTCTCGATCGCTTCGAGATAGCACTCGATGGCCGATATCGGCCGTTGGAGGGAATGTGATTACCCACTGCAAAGAAGTAGCCGGGGCAATCGCGGCCGAGTTCCGGACCACACGAAATCGTCATCGAGCGCCCGGGCCAGCGCAGCCGCCGCACGCCTCGCTTCGTCCGGGTGGGCCGATTCAGGGTCCAGCCCGGTCACTTTTCGTGTGAACTGGCGGTGAAAAGGTATTCCGTGTGGGGGGATACGCTCGGGCATCTCGAGGTGGATCGCCTGCCAGCCGCGATGGTAACTCATCACACGCTCCGTACATCCGCGATCAGAAACCAGGTAGGCCGAGCGAACCGCTCTCGGTCGGCCGCTGACGAGCACAGTAACGACGTCGACCGTCGGTAACAAGCCATGCCAGGGACACGGATACGGTCGGCATGTGCGGGTCGGCCTGGGGTGCGCAAAAACTGCCTTTGTCGCGCAACTTATTCCCAGTAAACAAGTTAATGAGCTTCCAGCGATCTGCCGATAGAAATCCTCGCCCCCTTTCGAGCGCGGCGACCTTCGGGTCCGATAGAATTCAATCAGGCGAGGCGGAAATGACCAAACACGAAATGATCGAGCGGATCGGCCAACTTAACCCCACGGCCCGGCCGGATTTTCTGGCTGACTTCGATGAAGCCGATCTGAGGGCGTATCTCCACCAGTTGATCGAGCTGCAGCGTGCGCCGGAGTTCGAACGCGTGCTCGAACCGGTCACGCAGGGCTGACAGCCGCTCGCGTACACACCAAGCGCATCGGGAACTTGTCTCCGGAGGAGGGGGCATCGGAACGACTGTTGAAGATCCCTCCGTCCGCGTGGGTACACGTTCCGCGCATCCCGTCCCAGCAAGAGGACAAAGGCGCCCTCTTTGACGCCGCTCTTGCGATTTCATTAGAATGCAAGTCAGCAGTGGAATTTTTTGCGCCCGCCAAAGACGGGTAGAGACAGGTCATGGACTCCCAATCAACTCCTCTTGTCGCCGACACTCCGTCGATCCGCGGTGCGATGATGGCCGACGTTCCCGGGATCCATCGGCTCGTCACCCATCACGCCGAGTTCAACCGGATGCTGTTCCGCTCGTATGCGCATCTGTACGAGCATCTGCGCGATTTTACGGTTGCGACCGCGGCTGTGGACGGCCGGGAGGAGGTCGTCGCGTGCGTGGCGCTCGAGCTCGTCTGGCATAATCTTGCGGAAATCAAGAGCTTGGCCGTGGATGAACGGTTTCAGGGGCGCGGGCTCGGCAGGCAACTCATCTCGGCGAAGATCGAAGAAGCGAGGCGATTGGGGATCGAGCGGGTTTTCGCCCTGACGCGCGAGCGGGAGTTTTTCGAGAAACTCCAGTTCCACGCCGTGCCCCGGGAATCGTTGCCGCACAAGGTCTGGACGGACTGTATCCATTGCCCGCTTCAGGCCGACTGCGATGAGATCGCGATGCTGACCCTGTTGTCATGAGTAAAAAGACCCCTCGCAAAACGATCCTGCGGCTCAAGGCCCTCGGCGGCGCGCTGGGCGGCCTTGCGGGCGGTATCCTGCTGATCTACCTGCATACACTCGTCCTGGAGAGGGGCGAGGCTGTGGATACCGTGGAGGTGACGGCTGCGGAGGGTCGGCCTGCGGATCCTGTGGGCGAATCGCCTGCCGAGGACGTTCCCAGTTCCGAGGAGCAGCACCGGGCCATCGCACAGAACATGAGCAGTCTCCTGCTTATGCTCGGGTTGGTGTGCCTGGCGGTGGCGGCCATCTGCGTGGGGTGGGTCGTCTGGGACGTCTATCATTCGCAGCCCGCCTGGAAAACGCAGACGAAGTATCCGCGCCGACATTGAACCATGGGGAGTTGGCTTATGAGAAAGCGGCCCTGGCCGATGGCGGTCATTTTGTTCGTTGCGCATTGTGCGACATCCGCGCCGGCGGCGGCCCCGCCGTCTCCCAACGTGGTCATCTTCTATGCCGATGACATGGGCCGCGGCGACGTGGGCGTTTACGGCTGCCGGGACATCGCCACGCCGAACATCGACCGGCTTGCCGGCCATGGCCTCCGCCTCGAGCAGTATTATGCTTCCGCGCCGCTGTGCTCGCCGGCGCGTGCAGCTCTTCTGACGGGGCGGTATCCGCTCCGTGCAGGTCTGCCCGGTAACGTCTCCTCGCAGCCGGGCGCGCCGGGCATGCCGGGAAGCGAAATCACATTCGGCGAGCTGGCCAAGACGCGCGGCTACGCCACCGCGGTGGTCGGCAAATGGCACGTGGGCTCTTCGGAGGATTGCCGCCCCAATGCGCAGGGCTTCGATCTGTTCTTCGGGCACCACGGCGGATGCATCGACTTCTATTCGCACTGGAACTACTGGACCGAACCGCATGTCCACGACCTCCACCACAACACGCGCGAGGTCCGTGAGGACGGCGTCTACATGACCGACATCATCACGCGCGAGTCGATCCGGTTCATCGACGAGAACAAGGACGGCCCCTTTTTGCTCTACGTGGCCTACAACGCGCCGCACTACCCGCTCCAGGCACCCGAGCACTTCCGTGAGATGTACGCTCACCTGCCCGGTAATCGCAGAAACTATGCGCCGCTTGTAGCAGCCATGGACGATTCCATCGGCAAGGTGATGGCCTGCCTCGACGCCCATGGCCTGACGGACAATGCGCTCGTCTTCTTTCTGAGCGACAACGGCGTGTCGGACGAGATCCGCAACAACGGCCTCGGCGGGGACACGGGCGGTTTCCGCGAAGCCAAATTCAGCCTTTTCGAGGGCGGCATCCGAGTGCCGGGCATCGTGAGTTGGCCTTCCATCCTGCCTCGCGGGCAGGTGCGCGATCAAGTCTCCATCGACCAGGACGTGTTTCCGACGATCGCTGCTGCCATCGGCGCGGATCTGCCGGCCGACCGCGTCATCGACGGTCGGAATATGCTCCCGTGGCTGAAAGACCCCGCCGCTGCCGAGGGGCGCGCGAGCCTGTTCTGGGAGTCGTGGCGCCAAAAGGCTGTGCGACACGGCAAGTGGAAGCTCGTCGAGAACGGCATCCTCAACATGAACATGTCGAAGCGCGAACGCGCGACGGGTGAGGATGAGATTTTCCTGACCGACCTCGAGGCCGACCCGGGCGAAGCGACCAACCTTCGTCGGGAACATCCCGAGATCGTCGAGAAGCTTCTGGCCAAACACGAGGCCTGGCGCCAAGAGATCGAGCAGGATCTGAACAGCCGTTGATCGCTGCCTGACGCCGTTGACCCTTGGCGATTGTGCGACACCCGGTGCCGCTGGCGGCTTGTCCGCCAGTGCTTTGTCCCAACGACGGCCGCCACGGGGGGACGGCCGCTACAGGCGTTACATTTTCCAGGGTGCTACGTTCCAGGGTGGTACGGGCGTCTCGCCAATTCTGTCCGGGAATTTGCTATGCGTCGCCCTCTGACTTCCCCGCAAAGATTAACGTAAAATTGAACTTGCGCGAAGGTTATCCACATGTTTTAATAGG
>PWPN01000361.1 GCA_003557125.1 Phycisphaerae bacterium
CATCGCCCGGCAAACCTTCCGTTACCGTCAATGTAAAGATGCCGGCACTGACGATTTCGCCGCTGATGGGATCCTGATCGCCTTGCGAATGGGCCCAGATGGGCGGCATTGCGACACCACCGATCGAGAATGTGTAACTCCCGGCCGGCAGAACGCCCACCGAACGTAGCGAGAAGGTCAGAACATCGGATGGGTAACTGCTGGCAGGGTAGTCCGGCAGGGCTGCCTTGAACAACAGAATATCCGGCCGAACCGAAAGAAGGGTCCCTGGGGCGACTGAAGGACGGACAAGAAAAAGGTCTTCCTGTTGCCAAGGCGCCCCGACGATGAGCGGCGGATCCACGAACTCCCAGAGATCCGCATGGGAGGCGTTCAACGTAAATTGCAAAGCGGCCAGCGACAACGTGCTGTCGATCCGCACAACGACATCCAAACGGACCTGCTGCGACGGTACGGTCATGGCATCCTGCCCGTCAACGAGAATCCGGCCCGAGACCTGGGCCGCGGCCGGCATGCAGGCAGCAAGCACCACAACCCCCACAGCTACCGCACGCGCAAACCATCCCCCTCTGCGATATTCTTTATTTTCCTGCATGTATCCTCTCCATTTCATTGAATCGATCATCATTTTTATCACCCCGTCGCGGCAGGCCGCGACCATCCGGCGGCGGGCCCTCTAGGACATATCGACCAGAGGGGCATCGAACGTTCGCTGACGTGGTAGCTGACCTTGGTTAATTGTAGGATTCTATGACTGGGTGCAGGTAGCTCAGCGGCAGTCCTAT
This sequence comes from Phycisphaerae bacterium, assembly GCA_003557125.1. GTDB lineage: Bacteria > Planctomycetota > Phycisphaerae > UBA1845 > PWPN01 > PWPN01. The sequence goes on from PWPN01000361.1 coordinate 786, forward strand.
CGGACGTCAGGCTTTCGGCAGATACCCCTTCGCCACCGTCCCCGGATGTTTTGTAAACAGCCCCGGACGTTGCCTGACGTGCCAACAGTCGGTAAGATATCCCTTAAGGGTATTCTCCCAAAAACCCGAGTGGGATTCAAACACACTTTCACAACCGGGACGTGATCCCGGCGGGAGCAGAATACGCCGAGGGCGTTCTCCCGATGGAGTGCCATGGCCATGGGCCGACATCTAGCCTTAGTGGGCGCGACCGGGGCAGTGGGACAGGAATTCCTGCGCGTCCTCGAACAGCGAAATTTTCCCTTTGACCAGTTCACTTTACTCGCATCCAAGCGATCTGCGGGCAAAACGGCAACTTTCAAGGGACAAACGTATACGATTCAGGAACTGACCGAGGAGAGCTTCACGGGGGTGGACGTCGCCCTGTTCTCGGCCGGTGGGTCGATCAGCCGCACATATGCACCGGCTGCGGCCCGGGCCGGCGCGGTGGTCGTGGACAACTCGTCGGCCTTCCGGATGGACCCGGAGACGCCCCTGGTCGTCCCGGAGGTGAACCCGCAGGACATTTCGCGGCATAAGGGGATCATCGCCAACCCGAACTGCTCGACGATCATCATGGTCGTGCCGGTCTGGCCGTTGCATCGGCTTTGCCCGATCGAGCGGCTCGTGGTCAGCACGTATCAAGCAGCCAGCGGGGCCGGTTATCAGGCGATGCTCGAACTCGAAGAGCAGACGCGCGAGGCGCTGGCCGGCCGACCCATCACGCCGAAGGTGCTGCCGCACCGGATGGCCTTCAATCTCTTTTCGCATAACTCGGCCATCAACGAAACCGGCTACAACGAAGAAGAGCTCAAGATGGTCCACGAGACGCGAAAGATGTTCCACGAGGAAAACATCCAGATCGCCGCGACCTGCGTGCGCGTCCCCGTCCTGAGAGCGCACAGCGAATCGATCAACATCCGCTTCAGCCGTCCCGTGACCGAACAGGAAGTTCGCGAAGCGCTCGCGTCGGCACCGGGCGTGCGAATCGTCGATGATCGGACAGCCAATTATTTCCCCATGCCCATCGAATCGAGCGACGGCGACGATATCTTCGTCGGCCGCATCCGCCAGGACATCAGCCAGCCGGACGGGCACGGGATCGAGATGTTCATCAGTGGCGACCAGCTTCGTAAAGGCGCAGCCTTGAACGCAGTGCAGATCGCCGAACTGCTCTGATCGCGCGAGATCCGCACCGGATCGCATGGACCGGCCGACCGCACGTCGGCCGAGCGCGCGGAGCGAGTCGGCGCGGCATGCGCCGCGGTCGCTATCGTATTTCTTTTTTTCATTGAACGGCGGAACCCCCGACATGGGTCATCTCAACACGATCGTCGAAATGGAAGGGCCGATCATCGATGTGCGCGCGCGCTACTGGGCGGCCCACCGGGAAGCCATCGAGACCGTCGGCTTTGAAGGACCCACCGAAAACGAATTCTGGCGGCTCATCCGGCTCGGTGCGCCCGATGCCCAGTTCGTCCGGCACGCCAAGCCCGACAAACTCGCCGAGTACGTTCAGCTGCGCGACGAAAAACTCCATTCGAGCGCGTTGATGGCCCTGGACGAAACGCGAAACGGTGCGCGCGAGAACCTGCGCGTCCTCAAGCAGCTCGGCTCCTGTCACCTGGCCACGTTGTGCGACAACCGCGAAGGCCTCAACAGCACCCTCGATCGGCTCGATATCTGGATGTATTTCGACAAAAAAACCGTCCTGCCGGAAAGTCGCGAACGGCGCGTGGCTGCCCTGAAAGAGCTCATGGGCCATCATCCCTCGACACTGGTCGTTGCCGGCAGCGTACCGTTTGCCTATGCCGCGGGCGAAGCGGGCGGGCGCGTCGTCGGGATCAAGGGCGGCCCGGCTTTTCCCGATCGTCTCCGGCAGGTCGGGGCGGACTTCTGCTTCGATTCGCTCGACGCACTCACCGACGCACTGGCCAAGCGCGACCCCATCCTCGAACGCATCGGCCTGATCTTCTGACAAGCCACTGCTACGGACAAGAGCACGATTCTTGACAAGGCACGTTCGGACCCGATCCGTCGGAAACCTTTACTTCATGGGTTCATCGCGCCATGTTCGCCTCGCGAATCTTCAGAACACTCCCCGAAGGGCCTTGCCGAGCGCCTATAATCACGGAAGTCACCCTCGTGCGGTGGAAGACCGCACGCATTGTCTAAAGTGATTATGCGCAAAGGAGGCTCCCATGGCGCTCCAGACGCTCGATTTCCTCCAGACAACCGTACAGAAAACCCATGAATGGCTGATCGATTTCATGCAGCACACCGGCCGTCAGGATGAACTGAAAGCCTGGCAGATGGTACGCGCCGTGTTGCACGTGCTTCGTGACCGGTTGACGACGGCCCAGAGCGCCCACCTGAGCGCACAGCTCCCCATGCTGATCCGGGGCATGTATTTTGAAGGCTGGTCACCTTCCGATCAGCCTTTGAGACTTCGCAGCCGGGACGAATTCGTTCAGGCTGTCGCCCACGAGCTTTCCGGTCATCCGGAGATCGATCCGAACCAGGCCATCGAAGGGACGTTTTATCTGCTCAGCAAACGCGTCAGCGAGGGCCAGCTGGAGAAGATCAAAAGCTCGTTGCAGCCCGAGCTGCGCGATCTTTGGCCGCAAAGCTGACTGGCATCGTGCGTGTTTCCCGGTTGTTACGCGTACGTTTCGCCTCCGCGGTGTCGGCCAATCGATTCGATCAGACGGTCGCGCCGAACAGGCGGCGGTGCGGGAGTGTTTCGGATGAGTCGAACTGCAATCGGCCGTAAGCCGAGCCGTGGTACTGTTCGTGCGACATGCGCACGATGGGCTTGAAGTGGACCGCCTCATCCAAAAGCCAGTAAGGCCTGAACGCATAGTCCCGTTGACCTCCGGTCGGGACGGCGACGATCAAGACCGCGGCGATTTCAACGGCATGACCGATCCCCGATGCATCGCGCGCCGCGATGCGAAGCTTGAACAGGCCGGGCCCGATCTGACGTCCCAATTCATACTGAAAGTAATAACTCTGCCGTACTGGGTCGTCTTCGAAAATCTGCGGATGGGGCATGATCGCCCAGGCGAGCAGGTCCGTTTCCAGCGAATTGTCGGGAACGAGTATTTGAAGCGGTTCGATGGACAGACCCGCCTGCTCTTCAAAATAACCTTTGTATCGGATCTCTCTCCAATGCATATCGATCTCTCCTCGCGCTAAGCGAACTGCTCGCTGAAGAAGTCCGCAGCCAGGGTTGCGACGGATTCCCGGGCTCTTCAAACAGCTGCGATGCTCCGGGAACAATCTCCAGGCGGGCTGAACAATGCATGGCACGCACCTTGCTCTCGGACTTTTTTATCGGTTCGCCGTCGCCTGGGCACGTCGTTTCCGCAGCAGATCGACGACTTGCTCGTCAGTGGTTTGCCGGAACTGTTTGTACCAGAGACTGATCGCGCTGAATGGCGAGGGCGTTTGCAGACAGACCAGCTCATCAACCTCGCTGCCCAACAGCTCCACCGTCTCGGGAGGCGCGACGGGTACCGCCAACACAATCCGCTCGGGATCGAGACTGCGCACCGCTCGGATAGCTACCCGTGCCGTCCCGCCGGTCGCGATGCCATCGTCGACCAGGATCACGGTTCGACCCTCCACGTGCGGCGGAGGCAGTGCATCGCGGTAGGCCGACTGTCGGCGTTCGAGCTCCATCCATTCGCGCTGCTTGATCTCCTCAAGCATCCCAGGATGGATGTTCAGCCGTCGGATCATGTTCTCGTCGATAAAGTGAGCGCCGTGCGAAGCGATCGCACCGACGCCAAGTTCGGGATTATCCGGTGCGCCGAGCTTGCGAACGACCAGAACGTCCAGCTCGGCGTTCAATGCCTCAGCCACCTCATAGCCGACTTCCACCCCGCCGCGCGGCAGCGCCAATACCAGCACGTCCCGGCCGCGATAGGCTCGAAGCGCTTGAGCAAGCCGTTGCCCCGCATCGGAACGGCTCTCGTACATGGGGGTACCCTTTTCACCAGAACCATTTGCGATCCAGCCCTGCACAATCATTCATCATGAAAATTATATGCGCGCCATGGGGTCGATCCCTGCCCCCAGATGCGGGCCAACGGGACGCGAAATGGATGAAGTGAGAGAATAACCGAAGAGAAGTATGGGCGAACCCGCCATTCTGACCCTATCGCACCATCGACTGGTCAAGAGTGACACATCGTGGTGGAGTTTGTGCCGTTTGCGAGATACATGTATTTTAGTAGCCTGACCTGAGGAGGATGACCATGGCCGACAAGAATGAGGCTGCCGCCCACCTGCGATCCATCGATATTGTCAGGCTGATGTCACCTCGACCGCTGTGGCGGCTGGTCCGTGGAAGCCTGCGGGCGCCGTTCGACGACCGCTACGCCGGCTCGCCGCTGGCGGTGTGCTGGTTTACGAACTTCTCTTGCAACGCGCGCTGCCCTTTCTGCTGCAAGGCGGCCGAGATTCGCTCGGGCCGTGAAGCGTTTCCCCCTCTACCGCCCGACCGCTTCAAGCAACTGCTGCGGGGCATCAGGAAGTCCGTCGATCTGCTTTACCTGTCAGGTGGTGAACCGCTCATTCACCCGCACCTGGGCGAGATCCTGAAAGAGGCGCGCCGGCTCGCGTTTACTTCGGTGGGGCTGAGCAGCAACCTGATCACCCTGCACGATCATCCAGAAGTGCTCGACGAAGTCGATGCCGTCTCGGTCTCCATTCATTCACCGATCCCGGCTGTCCACGCTGCCAATCTCGGCGTGCCCGAAAACCAGGCCCGCCAAGCGTTCGACAACCTCGAACGGCTCAAGGCCGCCCGACGACGGCGCCCCATCAAAATCCTGATCAACTGCGTCATCAACCTCCATAACCTGGACAGCGTACTGGAAATGGTCGATTTTGCCCGCGGGCACGGGTGCCTCCTGGAGATGGTACCCGCCAACGAGCATGGGCAGATTCCCGGCACACTGGCCGGCAATGCGGATTACGAAAAAGTGATCGACACGCTTATCGAGTGGCGGCGTTCGGGCAGGGCCAAGCATCTGGCCGGCTCCACGCACTACTACGAGCGGATCCGCTCCTTTGAGCCCTTTCGCTGTTTTCCCTACGGTGTGCCGAACATCATGCCTGACGGCCGACTGTGCACGCCCTGCGACGTTTCCGAGCAATACGCCGTCAACGTACTGGACTATCCCGACCTCAAGGCAGCGGTCAAGGCATCGCTGCCTCATCTGGGGAGCTACCCCTGCAAGCGCGGCACATGCTTCAAGGCGGGCATCCTCGAACGCAGCCATCTCTTCGGCCTGCTGGCCGGCAACTGATGATACATGCAAACTGTTTCCCGTAGGGCGAGCTCCGCCTTCCTTCTCGATTCAGCCTCTTGAAATGACGGCCGGAGCGGAGCCAACACGCGACGACATGTCGTGTCGCGCCTCAATTTACCCGCCCCAGTCCCATGTCACCGACATGCCGCCCCACAGCTCATCCGTCCCACCGGATATCCCCGTCGCGGTGGCCAAAAGGCAGGTCAACAACCTGCCCCACCGATGGCCCGCATCCGCATCATGTCACCACTTTCCCGAAATAAAACGGGGACACAGCCGATCGTATCGGCGGCGCCCCCGTTTGGAGTACTCTGCATTCCGCTCCCTCACGGTCGCGGCTCGGATATCACTGCTCTGCTTCTCACTTCCTGAATGACCAATGCCAACATACGTACACTTCTATCCTTCGCCGAAGGCGGCGTCGAAGGCGACCTGCGACGGCGCGAAGTCGACCTTCCGCACGAAGGCAGCCGCCTCGGTCGCACCGTGCTCGCGGTCCATGCCGGGGTCTTCCCACTCGACCGACAGCGGGCCGTCGTAGCCGAGGCGGTTCAGCGAGCGGATGATCGAGTTGAAGTCGATCCGCCCGTGACCGAGCGAACGGAAGTCCCAGTAGCGGTCGGGATGGCCGAAGTCGAGGTGCCCGCCGAACACGCCCGCGCGCGTCGGCACGCATGACCACCCCGCGTCCTTCATGTGGACGTGGTAGATGCGGTCGCCGAACTCCTTGAGGAAGCCGAGGTAGTCCACGCCCTGATAGCCGAGGTGGCTCGGATCATAGTTGAAGCCGAACCGCTTGTGGCCCTTGACGGCCTCGATCGCACGGGCGGCCGAGGCGCAGTCGAAGGCGATCTCCGTGGGGTGCACTTCGAGGCCGAAGTACACGTCCTCCTGCTCGAAAACGTCGAGAATCGGTTTGAAACGCTTGCCGAAGTCCTTGAAGCCGCCTTCGATCTGCCCGGGTGCTACCGGCGGGAACGAATAGAGCAGATGCCAGATGCTGCTGCCGGTAAAGCCGTTGACGACGACGCGTTTGAGTTTGCGCTTGACGGCTGCGGGTGCGGCGTCGAAGAATTTGCGGGCCGCCCGCGCGGTGTCCATCATCTCGGCCGCGGCGCGTTTGCGGACGCTCTCGGGCTTGCCGTCGCCCCAGACGTGCGGCGGTAGGATCGATTTGTGGCGCGCGTCGATCACGTCGCAGACCGCCTGGCCGACGAGGTGGTTGCTGATCGCATAGCATTCGAGCTTGTTCTTCTGGAGCATCTCCCATTTGCGCTTGCAGTAGCTGCGATCCTCCAGGGCCTTGCTGACCTCGAAGTGGTCGCCCCAGCAGGCCAACTCGAGCCCGTCGTACCCGAATTTCCGGGCCTTCTTGCACATCTGGTCGAATTTCAGGTCCGCCCATTGGCCCGTGAACAGTGTGACCGGTCTTGCCATGGTCGCTCATCCTTTCATGTAGTGGAGCCTACGCCGTTATTGTCTTACCGACCTTGGCGCCGATACTCCGGCTGCATCACGGCGCCTCTGTGAGCTGATACGACGACGGCCCGACGCAGGAAAAAGAGGGATCCACTGCCGATCCGGCAGAGGTTCCATCCGATCGCCTGCACCGCGCCGCACACAGGAGCGGGCGTATCATACCATGAGCTTATCGAATGGGGCAACGATATCGTAAGCCTCTGAAATGAAAGACGTTACGGAGGGCGGACGGAGGCAGTCGCGCCGTGAATGACCGTTGATTTCTTAGAGGGTGTGTGAAAATCGCGCAGTCACCGCGCCGCGACCGAGTGAAGGGAGCGTTCTTGGGGCGGTGGTATTCCGCTTCCTTACGGGCACGGCTCGGAAGAAGTCTTGGTACACGCCCTCAGTCGTCTCGCGGGTCTCAGGTACGCTCGGCCTGTTTCGGGTCAGCCGCGGCGTGGTCGATCGCTTCGCGCACCTGGCGCGGGGAGAGGTCCAGCGCACGCAGGGCCTTTTGTGCAACGCTTCCCTTTTCGAGGATCAACGCCAGCAGCAGATGCTCCGTGCAGACAAGCTTGCTGTTCAGTGCGCGGGCCTCCTCGATCGCCCGGGCCATCACGTTGCGGAAATG
>PWPN01000187.1 GCA_003557125.1 Phycisphaerae bacterium
ACGATGCTCTGGCGATTCAGACTGGAAAACAGCAGTGGTTGTCGGTTACACTCTGTCATTGGAAGGGCCTCCTTGCCAAGTGTGTTGGATGCGTCTAAACACCCAATATACAAAGCTTGAAGGCCTTTTCCATGCGCGAAATGCAATATCCTGATGAAATATGCGGGTTAGCCTGCGCGGTTTCAATGCAGCGCGAACGGGCGCCGGATCGAGTGGTCACGCGAAGTCCTTGAGGAACCCCCCTGGTGCCCGCACGGATCGCCCGGATTAAAGGCCGCAACCGATCGCTCGACCGTCCCGGCTGCGCGGGTCGGACACGCCCTGCCGCGTGCCGGTAGTCGGATCGATGCCGATGGCCTGGACATCGCCGAGCCGCGACGACGGCCGAGGCGCGAACGCATGCCCCATGGCGGCGAGTGCATCGCGAACGTCCTGCGGCAAACCTTGCCGTTCGTAGCGGACATGGTCGGGGAGCCATTGGTGATGGATGCGGGGTGCAGCGACCGCCTCGTCGAGCGCCATCCCGTGATCGATCACATTGACGAGCACCTGGAGCACGGTATTGATGATCGTCGGGCCGCCGGGGCTCCCGAGAACGAGCACGACCCGCCCGTCTTTTTCGACGATCGTCGGCGTCATCGATGAGAGAGGACGCTTGTGCGGCTCGATCGCGTTGGCCACCCCCTGGATGAGACCGAACACGTTGGGCTCGCCGATTTTGCTCGTGAAGTCGTCCATCTCGTTGTTGAGCAGAATTCCCGTGCCCGGCACCGTGACGCCGCTGCCGAAGTTCGTATTGAGCGTGTACGTGTTCGACACGGCGTTGCCGGCCGCATCGACGACGGAATAGTGCGTGGTCTCCGTGGACTCGGAGCGCGACAATCGGCCGGGCTGGATCAGCTCGCTCGGCGTGGTGCGGCCCGGCTCGATCGCGCGCGCCCGGCGAAATGCGTAACGCTTATCCGTCAAATACTCGACCGGAACGTCCACGAAGTCGGGATCGCCGAAATGGAACGCGCGGTCGGCGAAGGCCCGTTTCATGACCTCGATGAGAATGTGGTACTTTTCGGCGGAGGCAGCCTCCATTTCGTTGAGGTCGAACAGTTCGAGCATGTTGAGCATCGCGATCAGCACGGCCCCGCCCGAGCTGGGCGGCGGCATCGTGAGAATCTCGTACCCGCGGTACGCGCCTCGCAACGGGACGCGCTCGATCGGCCGATAGTTCCGCAGATCCTCCAGCGTGATGAGCCCTCCGTTGGCCTGCATGTCGTCGGCGATGAGTCGGGCGGTTCGGCCTTCGTAGAACTCGCGCCAGCCGTCGCGCTGGAGGCGCGCGAGCGTGTCGGCCAACTCGCCCTGCCGGAAGCGTTCGCCCACGCGATAACCCTGCCCGTCTTTCAGGAAGATACGCTTGCTTTCGGGGAACCGTCCCAGCAGCTCGCGCCGGCTGTTCAGGTTGTCGATGAAGGCTTCGCTGAGCGCGAAACCGTCGGCCGCCAGTTGCCGGGCCGGCTCGATCACGTCCTCCCAGGCAAGCTGCCCGAAGCGCGCGTGCGCCATGGCCATGCCGGCCACCGTGCCCGGCACGCCGACCGCCCGATAGCCCGCCGTCGAGGCCCCTGGCACGATCTCGCCCTGCTCGTCGAGGTACATGTCGCGTGTCGCGGCCCCCGGGGCGGTCTCGCGGTAGTCGATGGCAGTCGTCTGCCCGTCGGCCATGCGGACGATCATGAAACCGCCGCCGCCGAGATTGCCTGCGATCGGATAGGTGACAGCCTTGGCGAACGCGACCGCCACAGCCGCATCCACCGCATTGCCCCCCTGCTGCAGAATGCGACAGCCCGCTTCCGAAGCGAGCCCGCAGGCAGACGCCACGACACCGGACTCCTGCGAATCCGCACGGCTGATCGATTGAGGCGTCGTTACCGATGCGTCGTCCGCAATGGCGTTCGTGAAGACACCTGCCCATGCAGCCAGTAGAACGACGAACCCGGTGCCGACACGCATTGTTCGCGTAACGCGATTCATAAGGCAATCTCCAAGTGAAGGCCGTCCCTGGAATATAGCCGAGCGGATATAGCGTCCGCCCCTCCGTCTTCGCTGCGCTACGCCGCGACTTCGCCGTGGCGGACGTCCTCGAATAACGTTTGAAGCGTACTCATCCAACCGGACAAGCACTGGCGGACAAGCCGCCAGTGGTACCCGTCATCTCGTTCGGTCAGTAAGCATGGCCAACGGGCGAGACGCCCGTACCACCCTGTATCGGACGTCTTTCGGACAAGCACTGGCGGACAAGCAACGAGCCGCGGGCTTTAGCCCGCGCGGTCACTCTGATATCACACTGGCAAGGAGGCTTTAGCCCGCGCGGTCCTCCGGATACACCCTCACGGCCGAGGCGGCATCTTGAGCTTGTCAGCCAACTGCTCGACGCCCTCATGACTACCGACGAAAATTGACTCGGAAATGTGCGTGACGCCGATCTCCGTGGCCCAGCTCTTGAGCTCGTCGAAGACGACCCAGCGATCTTCCGGTAAAGGCCAATCCACCTGCTTTTGCTCAGCCTCGGCACGCATGTCGTCCCAACGAATAAGGAACGCGTACCGCATCGGCATCTGCACGGCCCGCACGCGCGCGAGCAGGACAGGGTCGTCGCGAACCGCTTCCTCAGCCGCCTTCAGGTGTGCCCACCCCTCGCTGAGCGTCTCGATGTTCATGAACGCACGATCGGGCTCTTCGTAACAACCGAGGGGTTGGCCGTGCTGCTGCATGATCGAATGGATCGTCCGGATATACCGCAAAACGTGCTCGCCGCCCGGACCGTAATAGCCCTGGCAGAAGGTCTTGATGAGTTCCCGGTCGTCCAGCGTTGGGTCCCAGAGCAGCTTGGCCAGCACCCACGCGCGCAGCTCCATCATCTCGGCGCCGGGCCCCTGGTAGGCGCCTTGTTCGAAGATGCCGACGACATTGTTTTCGACGAAAAACTGAACGTTCGGGCCGAGCACCCACAGGTTCGGATGAACGAAGAGGTAGTGCCGGAAATTCGTGACGTAATCCCAGATGTAGAGGCGGTCGGCGATCTTGCCCCATCCGACGAGGTTCTCGGCAAACGTCGCGTTCCGCGCGTGGGTCTTCAATGGCAGATTGTAGGAAGCGTTCATCGTGCACAGCCAGACGATGACGTTATCGCGCGGCCGAGTGATTTTCGGGGGTTTCTCCGAGTAGCGCGGCATGTACGCGAGCGTACTGACAGCCACATTGGGAAACTCCTCTTCGATCTCGGCTGCGACCGCGTTGACGAACCGCAGGATCGAGCCGGCCGGGCTGCCTTCCTCCTCGTCGATCGCGCTGCATTCGGCACATCGGCAGTAATTCTCCCAGTCGTTCTGCGAGACCGACGTCTGACGCGCGTTGGGATGCTGCCGCAGCAGTTCCCGCAGATTTTTCACGAGTTCGGCGCGCATCGGCTCATTCGACAGGCAGAGTTGACCGCGGTCGGCGATGCGCTGCCCGTCGATCTCGCTGAACCATTCGGGGTGGTCGGCGAAGTAGCGGTCCGGCGGGATGAGCGTGTAGAACGTATGAACGAACCCGACGATCTCGTAATGCCCGCCGCGACGTTCGTCATTCTTGGCAAATAACCCGTAGTTCTTGTTCCGCACGGACCAGTCCTGGTCGAACGCAGTCGTCCAGAACGACTCGCGGTACTCGAGCGGTGGGACATATCGGCAATCGATCTCCTGGAAGCTCAGGGTCGGGCGATTCGGGATGTCCGAGGCGCCCGGCGCCCACCAGCGGCAGCCGACATGATCTTCCAGGAACGTATAGACGGCATAGAGCGTGCCCCGCGGCCGACCCCCCGCCAGGATGAGATCGTCTCCGACCGTCCGGATGATCAATCCTTCCTCGCCGAGGTCGCTGACCGAAAAATCCGGCACGACGAGCCTCGCCGAAGGTTCGCCCACGAGGATGCGGTTCGGCCCATCGGGCAACCGGTCGGTGATCGGGATCTCCGCACCGGTCACCTGCCCGAGGAACAATGCCAGTTCCTCGACGGCATGCCGTTCGGGCAGTGTGAGATCCTCGACCGCGACGATCGTCGCGCGGGGTTGCCCCTGCTCGGCGATGGTGATCGCATGCGCGGTACGACCGCAGATCAGAAACAGCCCGACGGCGATCACCAACGACGACAGGTACATGGTGCGAGACTTCATACGGCAAGCACTCCTTGGAATGCGACGCTACGTTCCCCGCGCCGGCCGCATGCGCTCCGGGCAGGTTTTTTTCCGGCTGACGTATCATAACTGCTCAGGCTGCGAGGGTGAAAGGAATGCATGACTCGGTGCAAAGCCGTGGTGCATGCAATGCGGGATTGACCTGTGAGCGGGTTTATTTCGATTCGATCGTGTAGGCTTTTGGGGCGGCCTCGGTGTCGTCCAGGAGCAGAAAAGCATCCGGATCGTCTTGCAGCGTACCGCGGAACAGCGCGACGAGCAGCCCGGCCGTCAGGCGTCGCATCCCATCGGTATCCGGTCCGCCTGGGCAGAGCAGCCTCGCCAGATGTACCCCCGGCGCGTCGTCGTCCAGCATGTCGGCATGCCCCCCCTCGGGAACGACGGCGTGCCAGGCCGGCGGCGCGCTGGCCTCGTAGAATTGCACGTGATTTTCGCCCTCGGGCGCACAGAGGCCGCTCAGTTCCGCACCGATGATCAGTGCCGGGACGCTGAAGTCAAAAGGCCCCGTGATGACGCGGTCCTGGCCGCCCAGGGGGCCGCCCGTGCTGTCCACCGGGTCCACGCCCGCGATGGCTTCGATGGCTTCCGGGCGGCTGGTCAATACGAGCCAGGCCACCTTGCCGCCGCGCGAGTGACCGACCAGTCCCAGACGCTCCGTGCAGGCGCGCAGTCCCGTGATCGTATCGAGATTTCCAGGCAACCACTCCATGATCCGCTCGGCTGTCTCGGCCTCTTCCGCGGCGGTGGGTTGGCCGAAAAGTGCCCGCAAACCCGGCTCGTACATCTGCGGAGCGACGACGATGAACCCATGGCTGGCGACGTGCTCGAGCAATTGCGTGTACTGGAAATTGCTCGACATGAATCCGTGTTGAAACTGGATGACCGGGTAGGAGCCCTCCGGTTCGGGCGCGAAAACGAGCATCGCGCGCGGAGCGTCCAGCTCGCACGCGGCGACCTGGACACGGCGGACTGCCAAAGGCCCGGGTTCGTAGATGTCGCCCTGGCCAAGGTAGACGTCCGGACAGTCAGGAACGTCCGTCGGATTCGGTAAGGAATCGCATTCGGGGTCGGTTCGGGCGCACCCGGAGACCCAGGCCAACGTCAAGGCCATCAGAAAACTCAGGACGGTTGTTCGTGCCCGCGGCCAATCTGCGCGTCGCATCATTGGTGTATTCTAGGCAATCTCAATCGGCCGATCGTCTGTTTGCACCGAAGAGGTAAACCCCCCATCGCCGTACGAAGGCTTCGTCGATTTGGCCGAAAAATTGCTCGAATTTCTGCATGGCTGAGCGGTTGTTAACGTCCGGCTCCGGCCGATCCTCGCGCAACGACTCCATGTATCGGCCCAATGGCTCGGGTTGCGTGTCCGCGAGGAAAGCAGTCAGGGCCCAGGCAGTCGCATACGCTTCGGCTGCATAGTGTCCGCCCGGCTCGAAGATCCGCGGCTCGGTGAGCACTCGTTCGAGCGATGGAACGCGCTGCTCGGCCATGGCCTGGACAAGCAGGTCGGGGCTCATTTCGACGGTATCATCGGGCCCGGCCAGCGCCCTGCGGAAATCGGCCATGCGCAGCGGATTGGGTGGGATGGGGGCGGCCTCCGTCTCGTTCGGCACGCTTTCCAGCAGGCAGGCGAGCCCCTCGACGATCCATCGATGGGCGTCCCAATCGTGCGGGTAAACGCCCATGTGATCGAGCACCTGGTGGGCGGTCTCGTGGGCGAGAACGGTCTGATTGATACGGGCCAGGTATGCGTCGAGCTGCCGGTCGAGGTATTCCAACTGGAGGCCGATGTCTCGAACGTATTGTTCTGCCTCGCGTTGGGACATGTGGAGTTCGCGCCCGTCGGGCAGCTCGATAGTCACGTGAGCGTCGGCGTCGGTGGTCTCGCCCAGGACGGCTGTGATGCGTCCGAGGTTATCCCGGCTCGTTCGGATATCGTCGGAAAGTCGTGAAATTTCCGGGTGGTTCTGGACGTTAAGGAAGGCCGATTTGCCTGTTTCCTGGACGTAGAGACCGTACGTACTCTCAGGGAGTGCGATGAATTCGCGAGCGAAGCGTACGTAATCTTCGCTTTTGTCGAAAAAAAGGACTTTCATGGCGTCGTCGGGCGTACGCACGCTCAATCCGAGTCTGCGGCAGAGCTCGGAAGCGGCCCGGAAGGTCTTTTCGAGCTCGGTCTTCAATTCGTCGACGAGCGGCGCAGGGGCGTCCGAGGCGATCAGGAAATGCTCTGTGCGGTAGACGTCCATCGGCTTGCCGGCAGAGTCCATAAGCGCGGCTTCGGCGGTCGGGTCAGCCGGTCGCGTGGCGGGTTCGGCCGGTTCGGTCTGGCCGAACGCGAGCCCGCACGCGGTCACCGCAAGGGCGACGCACAGAGGCCGGGTTGTCGGGTGAGTTCGCATGCAACGGGATTATAACCCTGTCGGCCCATTGAAGATGCAGGCTGGGGCCGGGCGGGGTGCCTCGGCCCGATTGACCCACATACGAGGCAGGGCTACGATTCGAACCGCGACCCGCACGTACGGGGCGCGACTAACGCCACAGGGAGAGCGTGACTTCATGGGAGCATCCAAGGATAAAAGCTGGCAGGCACGGCTCTCGCAGCCGGCGCACGCATTGACCGAAAGCTTCGTCGAGAGCCTGTCGTTCGACCGCCGACTCTGGCCTCACGACATCGCGGGCAGCCTCGCGCATGCCGAGATGCTCGCCGAGGTCGGCCTCATCACGAAGGCGGACTTCCGTGCGATACGGCAGGGTTTCAAGGAAATCGCGGACGATATCGAAAAAGGCACGTTTCACTGGGACCCGGCCTGCGAAGACATCCACATGGCGCTGGAGGCGGCGCTCATCGCGCGGATCGGCGAGCCGGGCAAGAGGCTGCACACCGCACGCTCGCGGAACGATCAGGTCGCGCTCGACCTGCGGCTGTACGTGCGCGCAGCCATCGACGATCGGATCGTCCCGGCGCTGCGGGCGGTGCAGAAGGCGCTTGTCGAGCAGGCCGACCGTTATCGCGATGCGGTCATGCCCTCGTACACGCACTTGCAACGGGCCCAGCCGATCTGCCTGGCGGCGTACCTGCTCGCCTACGTCGAGCAGTTCGAGCGCGACGTGGACCGTTTCACCGATGCGCGTCGTCGGGCCGATGTGTGCCCCCTGGGCTCGGGCGCGGTGGCCGGCTCGACGCTGCCTATCGACCGTGCGCGCGTCGCGCGGAAGCTCGGGTTCGCCGAGGTCAGCCGTAACAGCATCGACTCGACGAGCGATCGGGATTTCGTGATCGACTTCCTGGCGGCTGCGGTCGTCTGCGGCACGCATCTGTCGCGCATGGCCGAGGACTGGATCCTCTACGCCAGCCAGGAGTTCGGTTTTCTAAGCGTGGCCGATGCCTTCTGCACGGGCTCGTCGATGATGCCGCAGAAACGCAACCTCGACGTGATGGAACTCGTGCGCGGCAAAGTGGGCCGACTGCACGCAGCGTTGTCCGGCATCCTGACGCTCTGCAAAGGGTTGCCGCAGGCGTACAACCGCGACCTCCAGGAAGATAAGGTTCATCTGTTTGCGGCCGACGACGTGCTGTCGGCGAGTCTCGAGATCGTCGCGGAGGTCGTCAACCAGACGACGTTCGATCGGGCGCGCCTCGAAGAGGCCACCGGCAGAGGCTTTCTGGACGCGACGGTGTTGGCCGAGTATCTCGTGGGCCGAAAAGTCCCGTTCCGCGAAGCGCATCAATGCGTGGGTCGGCTCGTCGCGCAGGCGGAGCGCGAAGGGTGCGAGTTGGCCGATCTGTCGCTGGAGGTTTTTCAGGAGGCCTGTGCCCGGATCGGGAAGGACGTGTACGACTACCTCGGGGCGGGCAATGTCATCCGCCGTTATTGCAGTGCGGGCAACGCGGGCCCCGACTCGTCGGCCAGGCAGATCCACCATTGGCGCAAGAAGATCGGCCCGCGCGCGTCGCGCAGTCGTCGCTGAGGTTCGCTCGTGTCATCGGATACCAAGGGTG